>JAMOLY010000017.1 GCA_027068835.1 Thiomicrorhabdus sp.
AAAGTTTAACGAGTGAACTTTTGACTTGTCGTGATTTTAAACCGAGGGATTTAATCATTCGAATGACATCCATGGATGCCACGCGTTCTTGAGGACGAACAAATTGACGGCGCAGTTGTTCTGCATCGGCTGCTACGCCATAAAATCTAGATATTAATTGTACACACGCAAGTCCTGAGTCGATACTCATTTTATTTTAAGCCCCCTTAAAAAGGGACGTATAATACACGATAACCGAACAGGCATTGTACTCTTTCTCAAATAATGGGTAAAATTACTTGCGTGCTTTAATTTTCATACTTTATTAACGTCATAGGAAACATAATCATCAATGGAGTCTTTTATGTCTTCCTAAAATCATTAAGGGGTATATTGAATGGTTTTCAATATTCGTCCGTCCAATTTAAGATTGCAGGACACCCATTAAGCAATCAAAAAAAACAAGGTTATTAAGCCATTGGTTTCATAACCAAGGAGTGGCACGCTTATAAAGATGAAAAGGAACCATGTAACACAACTCAAAACCAAAATAACGACGGGAAAATCACTCTTCAACTGTTATTAACATATATAGACACATTTCAACAAAATGCTAATCTAGGCGTAGATCAAAATAGTAAAATTTTAGACGTAACAAAGCAACGTTTTATAATTTCAGTGCCGTCGTGGCAACATAACGTTAATGCCATTATTAATTTAATAAACTGGCTTTTAGCTGTATTTACACACTACTCAAATAATAATCTTAACTTGACTATTTCACCGTCACTTCAAGACATGCAGAACAAGCTTCAAGAAAAAGCATTGAAAGGCTCAAATCGTGGAAAGTTTATTGAAGCTGCACTAGGTCTAAAAATATCTTTTATCGAGATGGAACAACAAATATTACACATTGGTTATGGTAAAAACGCTATCTGGCTGGATGGTTTTTTTACCAGTAAAACACCTGTTATTTCATCTAAATTTTCAAAACATAAATTAATGATGGTTAACCTTCTTAAAAAAATTGGCTACCTGTTGCGTTAAGTAAACCCGTTTTTAGCGAGCAATATGCGGTTATTACGGCTCATAAAATTGGGTTTCCTGTTGTAATTAAACCTGTTGACCTAGATGAGGGTATAGGCAGAAATTACCGAACCACTGTTTTGAACGGCCAAGCTCTACCCTCAAATTTTAGAGTTATTTACAGCACTCATCCCCGCATGCGATGGAAAGCTTATTTATACAAATTAATGGCTTCGACACAACAAGTTGAACACAGCGACATCTCTCAAACGGTCAAACAGGAAATTTCATCCTTACTGCATTTATGACGATAACTAACGAAAGATTCGATTACACAAAAACATTTGAAACAAGAGATAGCTCTTATCATCAAGCAATGAGCTTATTTTAGGCTTCACGTTAACGGATCATTGTATTATTGCCGACGTACCTGCGGAGGGGAGAGGGGTATTTAACAATACGGATCAACTTGCTCTGTTTTGCCAGCTACTTTTTGACCTTAAAAACATCAATACAGTGAACATTATTAAAAATTGCATGGACATAAATCAGTTACCGTCTGGACAGCTGGAAATGAAATGGTCTTTATTATCGATTACATCCGTTATAAATTAACAGTTTATAGCAAGCATCAACGTAATCAATATAGATTGGGCTTGTCCAACAAACGGTTCAGATCGTAGCACCATGCTAAGCACGAATCACCAATTTAACCTTATTCGTTAGATACGGGCGTTACGGTCTAATAAAGCCGATGCATTGCTGACGTTTTGTAATCATTGTTTCTTTTAGGTGGAACATTGATGCAAAAAGTACATTTAGAACTTAAAATATAATAACAATGCAATAATGACAACACAATCATGACAAAAAAAATCCCCCCCCCCCTACCTACCGTACTGACCATCTCCGGTTCTGACTGCTCCGCTGGTGCGGGATTGCAAGCGGATTTAAAAACCATTCATGCGCTAGGCGGCTACGCCTTAACCGTTGCCACCGCTATTACGGCTCAAAACAGCCAAGGGGTCGCATCGGTTTACCCTCTGCCCGCACAGGTGGTGCAGCAACAACTGCACGCCATTTTGGACGACTACGACGTGCAGGCCATTAAATTGGGGATGTTGGGAAATTTAGAAATTTTAAACACCGTCATTCACTGTTTAAAACAGATCAACCACCCCTGTGTAATTGTCGATCCTGTCTTAATCAGCAGCAGTGGTTGCCCTCTGTTGGAAATCAACGCCCTCTCTGTGTTTATTAAGGAACTGTTGCCACTGGCAACCTTAATCACCCCCAACATACCCGAGGTAAATACGTTATTAGAGGGGGGGGGAGAAATATTAAATCTGCCTTTTCAGGGGCAAAAAGAAGAGATATCCAGCATTGCACAGGCGCTGTTTGCATTAAATGTCAATGCAGCGGTAATCAAGGGTGGGCACAGCATTGAAACCTTAGCCACCGACTATTTGGTGCAACCGAATGAACCAAATGGAGCCACTATTCAAGCCTATTCCAGTAGACGAATGACCACCCAAAACACCCACGGAACAGGCTGCACTTACGCCTCCGCCATCGCGACGGAATTAGCAAAAGGCGCGACGTTAAACGAGGCGGTTAAACGGGCAAAAGAATATCTCTATTCAACACTGGTTCACGCAGAACAGGCACAACCAGCACATCAAAAAACACCAAATCAAGCATACAAGGTAAGAAAAGGAAGCCTAAATCATTTTGTGGTTGATAATACCCGAATCCCTAATAATTCAGCATGTTAACGATTCGCTGATGAATGATCATTCGTCTCGCTGGCTTCAACTTTTAACACCCATTGACTGGTTTTAAGCAAACTATCAGGAGTTAAGCTTAAAGAGTCGATACCGAGTTCCACAAAAAACTGTGCCATTTCAGGGTAGTCTGAGGGGGCTTGACCACAGACACCACTGTGTAGACCGTTACGTTTTGCCCCCTCGATTGCCCATTTAATCATTTTTTTAACCCCTTCATCTCGTTCGTCATAATTATTTGCAACTAACTCGGAGTCTCGATCTACACCTAAAATAAGCTGAGTTAAATCATTTGTTCCGATGGAAATTCCATCAAAATAAGGGGCAAAGGCATCGATTTGTAAAATATTATTGGGAATTTCACACATCATATACAGCTTAAGATTTTTTTCACCTCGGTGCAGACCGTATTTAGCTAAAGTATGAATCACCTGTTTCGCCTCAGCAACACGACGCACAAAGGGAATCATAATAATTAAATTGGTTAATCCCATCTGTTCACGAACACGTTTAATGGCCAAGCACTCCAATTCAAACGCAGGTTCAAATTGTTTAGAGCTGTAACGAGAAGCCCCTCTAAACCCAATCATTGGATTCTCCTCTTTGGACTCAAAATTTTGCCCCCCCAATAATTTGGCATATTCATTGGATTTAAAATCAGACAGACGAACAATCACAGGTTTGGGATAAAAGGCCGCGGTAAGAGTACCAATGCCTTCGGACAGTTTTTGAATAAAGAATTCTCGACCAGAAGGGCTGTTTTTAATGAGTTGAAGAATCTTCTTTTGTACATTAGCATCGTTGACTTTTTCTGGGTACAGTAATGCCAAAGGGTGGGCTTTGATAGACTTGTTAATGATAAATTCCATTCGTGCTAAACCAACACCATCATTGGGTAAAAACTGCGTTTGAAATGCTAAGTCTGGGTTGGCAAGGCTCAGCATCATTTTAGTCTTGGGTTGTTTAATTTGGCTTAAATCCGTCTCAATAATTTGAAAAGGAATTTTTCCTAAATAGACATTACCCATTTCACCTTCTGCACATGAAACGGTAACAAAAGGATTTTCATGGAGTTTAACGGTGGCATCCCCACACCCAACAATAGCTGGAATGCCTAACTCTCGGGCAATGATGGCGGCATGACAGGTTCGCCCGCCTCGGTTGGTAACAATGGCTGAGGCGAGCTTCATAATGGGTTCCCAGTCGGGAGTGGTAATGTCAGACACCAATACCTCGCCAGGAATAAATTGATGAATATCATTAACACTCTCAATCACATGCACTTGACCATGGGCTATTTTTTGACCAACCGAACGTCCTTGCACCAAGGTTTGTGTCATATTCGTTGGTTCAATTTGATAAGTTTTAAGCGTGGTTTTATTCGCTTGAGAGGTAACGGTTTCAGGTCGAGCTTGTACAATATAAAGTGTGCCATTTTCTCCATCTTTTGCCCATTCAATGTCCATTGGCTTGTTATAGTGTTTTTCAATTCGAATCGCGTAATCGGTAAGTGTTAAAACCTCTTGATCACTTAAACAAAAGCTTTCTTGCGCTTTAATGGGGGTAGGAATATTGATGACAGGGCTTTTTGTCGTGTCTGTGGCATAGACCATTTTGATCTCTTTACCACCCAGATAGCGTTTTAAAATGCAACGGTGACCCAGTTCAAAAGTAGGCTTATGAACATAAAATTCATCTGGATCTACCGCACCTTGCACCACATTTTCACCTAATCCATAAGCACCCGTAATAAAGACCACGTCTTGAAAGCCTGTTTCGGTGTCAATAGAGAACATAACACCAGAAGCCGCTTGATCAGAGCGCACCATTTTTTGTACCCCAATGGACAAACTTACCGAAAAATGGTCAAAACCATGGTCAATTCGATAGTGAATCGCTCGGTCAGTAAATAGGCTGGCAAAACAACGCTTGCAAGCGTCTAACAGCGCACACTCTCCAGTGATATTTAAATAGGTGTCTTGCTGGCCAGCAAAGCTAGCGGTTGGTAAATCTTCAGCCGTGGCAGAGCTGCGTATTGCCAAGCTAATTTCATCGGAAAATTCGGCTTTGAGCTGTTGATAAGCCTGTACAATTTCGTTTTCAAGCTGGCTTGAGAAAGGGGCATTTAAAATTAAATTTCTAGCCTGATTGCCTCGCTTAGCAAGGTCAAGCATATCGTCTTCATTTAATGAATCCAAAATGTGGTGCAAAGGCTCCCACAGCTGATTCTCGGTTAAGTGTGCTTTGTACGCATGTGCGGTAATCGCAAACCCATTAGGAACAGGAATTCCTTTTGGTGTTAATGCTTGAAACATCTCGCCCAACGAGGCATTTTTACCTCCAACTAAGGCGATGTCTTCAATACCAACTTGATTGAAAAACTTAATAAATTCAAAGTGTTTTACGATATTTTTCATGGTAAACATCTCCTGAGCTAGAGGTTTATTTTGGATAATAACGTTCTTTTTTGTAACGACTCTACGTAAATTATCTCGATAAAGTAAGAATCGAGCAATTTTTTAATTCTCTTACTCTAAGATTAACACCATAAATCGACGCTAGGGTAAAAATGCGCATCATAATGGATGTTTAAAGTGTTGGGGGGGGGGGGGGAGAAAAGGAGAGTTGAGGCATTTTTATACCTCAATCACAAAATTAAAAGACAAAAAAAGGGTGGATTTGAATTCCACCCTTGATAAGGATTTAATAGAATTAGCCTCTTATCCGACCTTTTGTTTTAAAAACAAAAAACGTTAAGATAATCGACCCTCTATTTTTTAAAGCTCTTTACGGTGCTGAAGGTTTATCAGACTCATCAACTTTTACAGCCTCTTTTGCTTTCACATCATCACCATTTGCTTCTGGCACTTTAACTTCAACCTCTTCATCAGAAGCACCAATGGTTGTTATCCACGGAGCAATGGGTTCTAACCATGCTTGAAGCGTACCCTTTTGCCATAACACGGTACCTGTACCACCAAGCAATGCGAGAATAAGAAACCACGTTTTCCAAGGTCGTTTTTTCTCAGCAAATGGGTCTTTCATTTCACGTTTTGCTCCCTCAGGAAGCTCAGCAACTTTGGTGAGTGATTTTCCGAATGGAATGTTTAATTTCGCTCGCGTATTAACCGCCCAACCATTGGCATCCAACACAGGGGCAAGGTTTCGTTGTCTTAATTTTAACCATGCAAGCAACATGGATGCACAAGAAATTAATAATATTATACCGATAATCACCAAAGGCATTTGCCACCAAGAAAGCGCCAAAAACCCTGATAATACAGAAGCCAGTGCAGCCACCATCGCACCAACGGCCAACCCGATGGCTGCAAAAATCCCTGCAAATTTTCCGATATCAAATGCAGCGGCCGTTTTTTTAGCATCCACAGCCCCCGCTTTTGCATTAACGGCTTTATCACGAGATGAAGCAAATTTTTCGATTTGAGCCCCAATCATTTTACCAAAACGTTTGTAAGGCAACCAAAACGCTTGGCGAATACTAATCGGTTGTTCAATAATTTTTACAATGGTTGCATCCCAATCTTTATTATCTCGATCATAAAACACACCATTTCGTCCAACCATTAAATGATCCGAATCACCGTCCGTAAAGGCCGCGGCAATCGTCATTTTTTCATCAGAACCTGGACGCGTGCATTCACAGTAAGCAATATAAGCACGACTCAGCAGGGCAAGTTTGCTGTGTTTGGCTATATCCGTTACATAAACACATAAATCACAACTGCGCCCATCAAGATAAAGCGTACCCGCCTGAAAAATGGCTTTTTTACTTGGACTGTAAAAATCCGCAAAAGAGACATAGTTGCGTAATAACACGCCTAAATCTCGATGATAACGCGTTAATTTATCCACCGATGCAATGGCATCAGACTCTTCTTTAAATTCATTATCTTGAGCAATTAAATCTGTAATGCTTTTTTGAGCATTGCTATTGAGTATGGTCTCAATTTTTTCAAGCCCTAATGACTCGACTTCTTCACCCTTTTTATCTTTTTTCCACGCATTATAAGCTGCAAATTTTTGACTAATCGCTTGCCATTCTGTCAAATTTAAGTGCGATTTGTCACCAAACAACGGCGCAATGATGTCATTATTTAATTGATTAACAGCATCCATCCAAGCAGGGTTAACTCCCTCTTTTAACGGAAGCGGGGTGTTCTCTTTAATGTGAGCGAGGGGAAGCTGAATGAGCTGCTCCATTGACGTTTCTAAATCAATTTCTGTCAAAGATTCATATTTAGATTGGGGAGGGTTTAGAGGAGATCTCGCAGAGGGGTCAAATTGTGCAAGTTGGCTTCGTGTAAAATAATCGTCAACCTTTTTTTGAATTTTTTCAAAGGTATTCGCAGCCGCAACGGTATTATCCCCAAAAGGCAGTATATTTTCAGCGTCTTTTTTAGCAACCGCCCACCAATCATAAAATGCTTGAGCCGACTCAAAAAATTGATCTACTTTTTCTTGTGAAACGCCCTCTTCACCACTTAAATCTTTTTCTGCCCCCATACAATCAATAATATTTTGAATGGTCGATTTAAGCGTTTCATCTGGTGTCGCTGCAATCGAAATAATGCCATCACCATTAAACGTTGTGCCTTCAAATATTTTTTCAGTATTTGAAGTGTCTTCTACAGTAATCGATGTTTCATCGGCTTTTCCAAGATTGCTTAATATTTGTTTAGCACTCTCAAAAAGGGCTTTCCCTTCTTCTGTGGAAGTATTAATGGCAGATAACGGAAGTTCTTTTGCATTATTAAGAATATCGCCAGGATTATTTAAAACTGAAATCGCCCATTGAACGGCTTCAATCACTTCAGGGGCACGAACATGTCCATCTTTATCGGAATCAATAAGATCCAATGTTTTTTCATCAAACTCAATACCTCGTGTAGGACAACTCAAGGCCGCCCAAAGCTTCTGATCTAGCTCACTGAGAGCAATTAAATCTTGTCCATCTTGCAGTTGTACTTGGTCGAAACCACCTAAGCGAAAAAAATTCCAGCGATGTGAACTCATAAACCATCCTTTTATTATTTGTTTTTATGGCAATTTTATCAATTAACTCAATATTTATACTAACATTATTGTGTATAACGTTTCCACATGAAATAAAGAGAAAGCATATCAAAACTAAAGCAATGATTAGAAACTGAATAAATTGTTTATTACCCTTGCTCTTCAACCATCTGCTTAATCTTTTCTGCTTTTTCAAAGTGATCTAATTTGTGGGTTAAAATCCACCACGTTGCCATCTCCATTAAGCCCTCTGGATCATCATTTTTATTGGCAAAAAATGCGTAAAAAGAGAGTCCTACATTGCTTCCCTTTTGGGCGATTTTTTTATTGCATACTTGAATAATTTTGTCTTTTAATACTTTTTTCATTCACACTCACTCTCTCTCACTAAAAAATTAAAACAACCCTTCCTGAACCGCCTCTTTATCTTCTTTAACCGTTTCAATAATACCCTGCACATGATCGCCAGTGGTTTCTAGTTTTTCGACCGCGACTTCGCTAAAATCTAAAAACGATGCAACCAACTCTCGGCTACCGTACCAGTCAAACATGATGGCGGCGGCTAGTAAAATAATCAGCCAAATGATTAAGCTGATTTTGCTAAAAATACCCATTGTATTAATCCTTTACAATCCAATTTAAATACCCCCTCCTTCTGCCTTAAAAGAAGGAGGGGGGGGGGGAAATAATCCTCGTATCATACTCTATTTGAGTTTTGTTTTTCCACTGCGCCATTGGCGAATGGCAAAGCGTACGGGATGACTGGCGTGGTATAGGGACAACGGTTGCACGGGGGCTGTGCCTTGAATGTCCGCCAACAGACTTTCTGCCGCTAAAAAAACCGACATTAAGCCCCTTGGGCCATGGCCGTTGGAGACGTACAGTCCGTGCTGATAACGCTGTTTGGAGTATTTGTAAACCACATGCGTGTGCGATTGTGAAAAATACGATTGTGTCATCCACGCTTGATCGGGCACGGCTCCCACAATAGGAAGGTGGTCGGGCGTGGTGGGTCGGAAGGCGACGCGCCCTGTGAGGGATTCTGCCGTTGCATTTGTCCAATTTGGCAATGCAGAGTGCGCGGCGTTTAGGTTGCTTCGATGTCCTGACAATGAGGTGTGCTCACTCATGTCGGGGGCTTCAAAGGTTGCACCCGATACGGCACCGCCTTCGCAAGGCGAGGAGTAACCGCTGTGTGTGACGGGGTAACGAAGGGGTTTGTTTAACTGCTCAGAGCTTAAGTGGGACACCTGCCCTTTGACGGGGCGAATGGGTAACCCAAGCTGTTGATTTAACGCTGAGTGTAAACTGCCCGTGGCCACCACTACAATATTGGCTTGTTCATGGTGCTGTTGTTCACCGTTTTTTTGTTCAGCGCCATCCAACGTTGTAATTTGCCATAGGGGGGGAGATTTTTCTCCCCCCCCCTCTTTTTGCACAATACAGGTCACGACCTGATTAAGCTTAACGGTAATATTGGGATGTTGTAAACACCGCTTAACCACTGAGTGCGGGTTTAACCAGCCGCCGTTTGGAAAAAAAATACCCGGTGCGCTGGCCTCGGTACCGAGTTTTTCGCTTACCTCTTCTTGCGTGAGCCATTCGGCTAATTCGCTTGGGATACCGCCTTGTTGCATCACCGTTTGCACGCGCTCTAAACTGGTTTGCGTAACCAGCATTTGCACCATGCCTTGCAACGAGCCTTTGACCTCTTGATGCGCAAGCCAAGGAAGAATGCAGCGCAACATCGCTTCAAATCCTTGCAAATACCACTGGCTTCGTAAGTTCCAATCGGCAGTAATCAGCGGGTGTACCGTGCCTGCTAAATTGCCTGAGGCTTGCATGGCCACATCGGATTGAGATTCCAATACCGTCACTTGCCACCCCGCTTTAGCCAGTTGATGTGCCAAGCTTGCGCCCGCCAACCCTGCGCCAATCACAATGGCGTTTCCCGTTGGGACGGGCAATGGGCGACTAAACCACGGTGCTTTAGAACTGTAGGGGCGCGATTGTGCCAGTTGCCCAAAACACATCTCTCGCTTTTTGCCATAGCCACTGGCTTTTTGCACCTGAAAGCCTGCGGCTTGTAACCCTCTGCGAACGTCGCCCGCTGCGGTAAAGGTCGCAAAAGTGGTGTTGGCGTGGCTTAGCCGTGCCATCTGCTGGTACAGTGCTGGCTGCCACATCTCGGGGTTTTTGCTGGGAGTAAAGCCGTCTAGCAACCACGCGTCCACTTGACTGTCTGCCGAGGCATCGCACTCGGGCAATCCTTTTAGCACATCGCCAAACCACAATGTGAGTCGTACGCGATCATTCAATAACCAGACATCATGCCAACCCGAAATCAACAGTGGGTAGTGCGCTTTAAGTGCCTTGCTGATGGCCTGAAATTGTGGGTGATTTTGATGTACTCGCGCCACGTCTTCCCAGTGCATGGGGTGCTTTTCAAACGAGATAAAATGCAGCTGATGATCGGCTGAATGATGCTTTAACCAAAGCTCTGCCACTGATAAAAAATTTAGGCCAGAACCAAACCCTGTTTCAGCAATCCGAAACGTGCCTTCACACTGTACAAATCGTTCTACCAAACGGTTGGGTTGAATAAAGGTGTGATCGACCTCTTCAAGTCCGTTATCCGTTGAAAAATAGTAGTCGTCAAACTGAATAGAATACGGTACCGATTCGTCCGCCCAAGTCACATTGGCCGTCACCAGTTTTTTGAAAGTCATAAAATATCCAGTACTGAATTGCGATGCATCATCTTTTTTCATCATATTGTAGTGAAAAAACAGTCAAAGTGTTACGGTAGGGGCTGTATTTTTTTGCACAAACAACGGTTAACCGTATGACGTCCATCCCCTCTTTATTGCAGCTGAGAGCGCAACTTAAACAGCAACGCCACCGTGCGTTGGTTATTTTAAGCGGCTCCTATACATGGCAAGGTTCGGTTATAGAGGGGTTATGGCAAACCAACGAATCCATTCTGTGGATTGGCGAAACCGTAAAAACCCTTCAAGCCAATATTCAAGCCCAAATTAACACCCTTGAACACGCTCAAATAAGTGACTTATTAGGTCAAGAAGTTGACTCGGTTATCGTCGATGTTCGTGCAGGATTAAGCGCTAATACACTCGGCATCGCCTCAGGCCTAATTCGTGCGGGGGGGGTATTTATATTACTCACTCCCGATGTTGAGGCATGGAAAACCCTGCCCAATCCCGATAATCAGCGTTTTTTAAACAGCCCTTATGGTACCGAAGATGCTAACCCTTATTTTACACAACACCTGATTCAACAGTGGCAAGCGGACTCTAGCACCCCTGCTATCTGGCTAAAGGAATCTAAAAACAGTGCGTCTAACTCGCCTATTCCAATTCCTAAAGCGTTACAAACCACGTTTAATGTAAACACAAAAATTATCCCCCCCCCCTTGCCGACAGAAGATCAAATACAAGCCATTCAGGCAATTGATTCCGTTGCCTTTGGTCACCGAAAGCGTCCTTTAGTATTAAGTGCCGATCGTGGCCGAGGCAAAACCAGTGTGCTTGGCCTTGCCGCCATTCACTGTTTAATGGAGGGAAAATCTCATATTGTCTTAACCGCCAGTCGATTAGCGCAAACGAAAATGGCCTTTACCCAAGCCCTTCACGCCCTCTCTGTGCTGCAAGCCAGCCAAGCCATTCAGATCACCACCCAGCAAACGGGGCGTATTGCATTTGAGTTAGGGGATGAACCAGGGGGTCAGAGTAAACTCTTTGAATTCATCGCCCCCGATCAACTCATTATAGAAGCCACCACCGCCGATGTATTAATGGTAGATGAAGCCGCGCACTTACCCACCCCGATGTTAACTGAACTGTTAAAACAGCATCATCGAATAGTATTTTCCACTACATTACATGGCTATGAAGGGTCTGGAAGAGGGTTTGAGCTACGCTTTAAAGAAAGATTAAATCAGTTCACTCCCGACTGGAAAAACCTACACCTCAAAACCCCCATTCGTTGGGCAAAACAGGACCCACTAGAGGCGGCGATTAATCATGCGCTGTTTTTAGATATTGAAGGGCACTCAACCCAGTCCTTAGATTCTTCGGCAGATCATGCGCCTATCAATATTTTAATGGATGCCAATATTGAATTAACCGACGTTCCTGTGAATATGCTCTTAACAGACAGAGTGCAATTTCATCACCTGTTTCGACTCTTGGTGCAAGCACACTACCAAACCAGCCCCAATGACTTACAACTGCTGCTCAGTGCGCCTAACTTAAAAATTGTGGTGGCCAAGCAAAACGACCAATTAATTGGGGTGGTACTGTGTGTGGAAGAGGGTAAAATCATGCCCACCAGCAAACGCGTTCATGGGCATTTAGTGCCACAATTGCTGGTAAAACACTATGCGCTCTCTGATTTTTTAATGCTCTCCAGTTGGCGTATTATGCGCATTGCCGTGCACCCTCAAGTACAGCGGGAAGGCATTGGTAAACAACTGTTAAATCATGTAAAACACCTTGCCGTACAACACCGCATTGATTACCTAAGCAGTAGTTTTGGCGCCCATAACACGCTCTTACCCTTTTGGTTTCAGCAAGGTTACCACCCCGTACACGTTGGCATTAAACGCGATAAATCCAGTGGCAGTCACAATATGGTCGTCACTAAAGCATTAACTCCTATAGCGCAACAAGCCCTTGCCAGCATCCAACGAGCCTTTCAAACTCAATTTCCCCATCTGCTCATGGAGTCTTTGCCACATTTCTCTGCCTCCATGACGCTAGACGTATTAAAAACCTTCCGCTTTAAAAATTCCCCCCCCTATCTGGAAGAGGCCATTCATCATTTTCGATTAGGTCAACGCGCCTATGAATCGGTGAGTGGACAATTATGGGAGTGGAGCATTCGACACGGGCATGAACTGGCCTTAGCGCCCGAAACCACACAAGCGATTTGGTGCGATAAAGTGTTAAAAAAACAACCTTGGTCAACGGTGGCGCAACAGCATAAATTAGCGGGTCGTAAAGCCGTTGAAAAAGCACTAGTGGATATGTTGATGAACGGGCCAACCTCTCTAAAAGAGACTGTTTATACCAAACCCGAGAGTATTCCCGATTACGGTCGGTTTCAATTTATTTAACCGTCAAACACCACGGTTTTATTACCATGAATCAACACGCGATCTTCTAAATGAGCGCGTAAGCCACGAGCCAATACCGTTTTTTCAACATCTCGTCCTAATCGACGCATGTCATCAATGCTTTGAGCATGACCTACTCGAATTACATCTTGTTCAATAATCGGCCCAGCATCCAACGCTTCGGTCACATAGTGACAGGTGGCACCAATTAATTTAACCCCCCGTTCAGACGCTTGATGATAAGGACGTGCACCGACAAAAGAGGGTAAAAAACTGTGGTGAATATTAATCACTCTGCCCGCATAGTCTTCACACATTTTAGGCGGTAAAATTTGCATATAACGTGCCAGCACAATCACATCGGCTTGATACTGCTCAACCAACGCCTCGGCCTCGGCAAACGCTTGGGGTTTGGAATCGGGCAATACCGGTACGTGATGAAAGGGAATGTTATACCACTCCACCATTGAACGCAGATCATCATGATTGGCAATGACACACACAATTTCACCCGGTAGATCATTCTCATGCCAGCGGTAGAGTAAATCCGCTAAACAGTGCGACTCTTTGGAGGCAAACAGGGCGATCTTTTTAGGCTTGGCTGAGTCTGACAGATACCAATCCATCTCAAAGGCCTCTGCAATCGGCTTAAAACCCGCTTCAAAAGCCGCCAACCCCTGTTTCAACGAACTGGCTAAAATTTCATGCCGCATAAAGAACCAACCGTTGACAGAGTCGGTGTGATGGTTGGCTTCAATAATTGAGCCACCTTGGTCGGCAATGTACTGAGCCACCTTGGCCACAATACCCACTTGATCAGGACAAGATATAACTAAACGGTATACGTGGTTCATAGTAGTCCACCTCTTTTCAATGCAATAAATGAGGGCTATCATATCAAATTGTTGCATATTAAACAGGCTCTCCCTAATCCATACCAAACAGGTATGGTTTTCCGTTATAATTCTGCTCATTATTATTTGAAGTCCCGACTTTGGAACCCTCATGAAAATTGTCTCTTTTAACACCAATAGCGTGCGTTTACGTTTACACCAACTTCAATCGTTAACCGATCGCACTGCACCCGATATTATTGGGTTGCAAGAGACCAAAGTACAAGATCATGATTTTCCCTTAGAAGCATTGGAAGAGATGGGCTATCACGCCATTTATATTGGACAAAAAACCCATTATGGCGTCGCGTTACTCTATCGAAAAGGCATTGAGCTCATCGACAGCCAAAAAGGTTGGAAAACCGATGATGAAGAGGCTCAAAAACGCATGATTATTGGTGACTTTAAATTTGAAAATGGCGAAGTCGTGCGCGTAGTCAATGGCTACTTTCCTCAAGGTGAAAACCGAAGCCATGAAATTAAGTTTCCAGCCAAACAACGATTTTATCAAGATTTAATGGCCTATTTAGAGACCGAATGCGATCCTCAACAAAACCTAGCGGTGATTGGTGATTTTAATATCTCGCCCACCGACTTAGACATCGGCATTGGCGATGACAATCGCAAACGCTGGTTACGTGATGGAAAAACCAGCTTTTTACCTGAAGAGCGAGAGTGGTGGAGCACACTGCTCAACTGGGGATTAGAAGATACCTTTAGAACCGTTCATCCAGAAGAGGACAATGTCTTTACTTGGTTTGACTACCGCTCCAAAGGCTTTGATCACGAACCTCGCCGAGGCTTACGCATCGACACCATTTTAACCACCGCCCCTCTCAATGAAAAAGTAGTGGCCTGCCATGTGGGCTATCAAGAACGCGCGATGGAAAAACCGTCTGATCACGCACCCATTTGGACAGAATTTAAACTCTAAGAGACCTTTGCACGAGTGGGGCGCGACAGAAAAATAAGGTAAAATTTATCTGAATAAGGCGGTAAACGCAGGGAATACCTAGGTATTCACAAGTTTATCAACGAAATTCAGGTGAATTTTAACTATTTTTATGCGTGCATCCACTCGTGCAAAGGTCTCTCTAACTTAAACAAGGTCTATACCATTACATGGATACCCTGCACGTATTAAAAGTTGTTCACACCGAGTTATTAACGCCTCAAATCATTCAAATGCTCTGTAAACCAGAGCATCCCATTGCATATGCATCAGGGCAGTACATTATGCTTGGGTTTGATGCCGAAGACCTAAAACCTTTCTCCATTGCCGCAGCGCCTAGAGACGATGGCCTCATTGAGTGCCACATTCGTAATGAAGCCGACAGCGAATGGATGCAAAAACTCTTTGCTGTACAGACGGGTGACCAACTGGTGATGGAAGGACCCAAAGACCAAATTAAACTGCAACCAGCCCACCAACCCATTATTTTATTAGCGGGTGGCACAGGCTTTACGGCCATTAAAGCGCTATTAGAAGCCCTGCTAAAAGAGAAAGTAGGCGTGCCCATCGACTTATACTGGGGCGCTCGCTCACAAGCTGATCTGTACCTACACAAAGAGATGATCGCCCTCACCGAGATCCATGCAAATTTAGAATACACTCCCGTGCTGTCAGAAGAGAAAGAAGCGTGGAATGGCGCCACAGGACTCGTGCATAAACAAGTATTAAAAGAACACCCGAACTTACAGCACTTCACCCTCTATATGTGTGGCCCATGGCCGATGATTCAAACCGCCAAAACAGAGTTTGAAGCGGCAGGGCTTAAGCCTTTGAGTTGTTTTCATTAAATGGTTTAGTCTATAGAGGGAATAAACCCCTCTACCTCTAATGTATACAACAAGCTCTTCATTAAGGGGTTGTTTATAAAGTTAATGATATATTCTCGCCCCCCCTCTTTTAATGGCGTAATAAATTCTCTTTCTTTTAGCTTGGCAATCACCTGAGTGCGTTGCCTAGGTACTAAGCTATCAGGCAAATCACCCGATTTAAACACTTGATTTGTAACAGCAACAATTAATACTTTTAATTCATTCGCATTGATTAAATCTTGTTCACGTGCTCTTTTTAAAGTGGGTAACAACACTTGTTCTAATAAAACATCGTGCTCTAATAACCTGTTAATTTTTTCTATTTCAATAAATATACCCCCTAGCACATAGCTTATCCACGCCTCATAATTTCCACTATCCGCTTCTGATAACATTGAATAATAAATATCTCTATCATTACAAAATACAGCCGTCGGATTTAACAACTGTCCATTTTTCACATTAAAGCCATATTTTATAAGCATGGCGTAGGTCAACAATCGAACAACACGGCCATTACCGTTACCAAAAGGGTGAATCCATGTAAACCGATGGTGAGCAGTGGCGACCTTAATTAAGTCATACTGCTCAGGATCGTCTCTATTTATAAAATCAAACAACTCCGTCATATAATCTAAAACCTGATAATTATCAGGTGGAACATGATTAGATTGCTGTATTGCAACATTCCAAGTTCGATAAGCGCCGGGGGTTTTATCGCCTTCGCGCTCCAATCCTTCAACTGCTAATTGATGCAGCTCTCTTATAAAATGAGGGGTAATTTTTGCCCCTTTATCAATGCTTTCTTCAATAAACGTCATCGCCGCTTCAACATTCGCTATTTCAGAAAATCGCTCTTCACTAGGTGCATCAGGATCTATTTTTTGTTCTACATACTCTGAAATAGTGGTTCGATTTCCTTCAATACGAGCAGAGCCAACACTTTCCAATAAATGAAAAATATCTTTTAATTGAAAAAAAATCTTAGGGTGCGTACTGCCACCAAGATGCATTTTTTTTAAATGATTTAAACTAAGAATGATTGGCATTAGCTCAGAATCAAAATTAGGCTTAAACATCTCTAATTTTTGATGATTAAATTTTTTCATGAGCTCCCTTTAGAATTGTATTCTGTATTTAATTAAAATAAATTAAAACTTAATTATGTACAAATGATACCTGTAAATTCACTTAAAAACAATGAATTACATCCTAAAAAATACTTTATACAATTACATAATTGTAAATAATAATGCTTGCATCGCAAGCATTAAAACGCTAAATAAGCAGGTTAAATAATCAAACATTATAAATTTTACCCCCCCCCTATATCTACGTCGACAATTTTTGTACTTCAGGCGTCTGAGAGAGTGTTTTAACCAAGACCTCTAATTCTGTCGCATAGTCTGCTTCAATCGCAACCTCCCCAATGGCTTTGATTAAATCCAAATAAAAATCAGGGTCACCTGTTAGGCGATGCCAAAATTCTTGGCCTGAAAAAATAGGGTAATGATATTGTTTTGTAATACGCTGATAATGACCATTTAAATCACCCGATTCACCATAAATAACGCCCACAATCATATCGCTGTGTGTGATTCTAAGTCCATTGGTTCTTCCTAAATGGATAACTTTTTCAAAGTGCCCTGCAATTGTCTCTACATCGTCTTTATTGATGGTATTAGGACCGGATTTTAACTGGCAATATTTTTTAAAACCATCTATTTGATCGGTAAACTCAATATCAATTCCAGAGGTGGTACTGCCAAAAGAGGACAGAACCTCATTTGTAAATTTTTGAATGTT
>JAMOLY010000018.1 GCA_027068835.1 Thiomicrorhabdus sp.
TAGTAAGTTTTCGAGTCAAAGGTGGACAGGCAGAAGCGTGGTCAGTGATTGATCAAACTCAAATGTTATCAATTACAGCAAATTTGGGGGATGTAAAAACCAGTATTACGCACCCAGCCAGCACAACGCATTGTCGAGTCGAACCAGCAGACCGTATTAAAGCGGGCATTACGGAGAACTTAATTCGAATTTCGGTCGGACTGGAGTCGGTTGAGGATATTAAGGCTGATTTAGCAAAAGGATTGGATAATGTGGTGAAACCTGAAGCTTACTAAGTTTTAGGGTAGGGAGGGGATTTTATCCCCCCCCCCTTATGGTTCAACAAAACAACATACAATTTACAAAGTGCGTTAACATCTTTTAAAAGCATGGGTTCCGTGCTAGCATGTTATTTATGATCGTTTCTTTTAAGAATCAAGCAACAGAAGATATATTCAATGGCAAAAATACAAAAAATGCCAGAAAGCTTTGTCCTCGCGCATTATGGAGGGTATCAACAAGAAAACTTGACCAGCTCGATTCTGTTGTAAAGTTAGAAGAATTAAAAGTACCGCCGGGTAACCGTCTTGAAAGCCTATCTGGTAATAGAAAAGAAGAATTTAGTATAAGAATTAACGACCAATACAGAGTTTGCTTTAAATGGAGTGAGCTAGGCCCATTTGATGTAGAAATCACGGATTATCATTAGAGGTAGAAGTATGCGTATTCCAACACATAGAGAGCCAACACATCCTGGTGAAATGCTTAGAGTAGAATTTCTACAGCCAATGGAAATTAGTCAACGAAATTTGGCTGATGCTATTCATGTGCCCTACCAGCGTGTAAATGAACTCATAAATCAAAAGAGAGGTGTTACACCCAGTACAGCCCTGCGCTTAGCCAAATTTTTTGGTGTTTCTGCAGACTACTGGTTAAACCTACAAATACGGTGTGATCTTTACCGAGCACAACAAGCTGAAAAAACTGATATAGAAGCGATTCAAACTTTTCAGAAACTGAAAAAAATGGCATAACAAGAGCCATAAACACGCAGTAAATTTTCAATTATGGCGGTCGTTATATTTGCAAACCAACCACTGTGCTAGTTCACAAGAAAACAAAACGGAGAATGAAATTGATGCCTTGCACCAACAAGTTTTCACAAAAAAACACCGAGGCAAAGAAACGCTTTTTGTAAAGTGTATTATCCAAAAAAAGGATATTCAGCTAAAGCTGGAAAATTTCGGGAATAAACACCTATACAACCAATGTGATAGAATCGCTCAATTCAGTGATCCGAAAATCCATTAGAAATTGTAAGATATTTGAACCTGATAATTTAGCTTTTAAGATCGTATTTTTGGCGATCGAATCGGCGTCTAAAAAATGGACGATGCTGATAAGAGACAGGAACTCAGCGATGAATTATTTACACTCTTCAAAAGGGGGTACTAAAAAGAGTTATTTTCCATGAAGATCGCTTAAAAGTTTACGTTTAACTAGATGGGGCGTTTACACAGAGTTATTTACAGGGTCTTGCTAGGCACTTACGAAGTATCTAGTTTTTTTTCTAGTAATGTAAAAATTTCTCGAAGGTCATCAATACGATCGACTAGCTCTTGCTTCGTAATTGCCACACTTCTATCACCATGAGCAATGGAATCTCTTGTTGAGGCAATACCATCCAATTTTTTTAGCATACGCTCATCTGAATCACTAAAAAATACACCGAGAGAATTAAAAAGCTTTTCTATAGGCTTGAACTTATATTTCGGCTTGTAGTCTCGTGTAAATTTACTGTAACTTATCTTTTGAGGATCTTTTTTAAAAACTGAGATCACATCTTTAACATTCATCCTCCCTTCTTTATCACTCAAAAAATGCTGTAGCAATAAACAAATATGAATTTCATTAATGTCTAATTTCTTTACATTATCTATGTGTAACTCTACTAGATCTTTAATGTTCCCTTCGAACTCTGAAAGCATCATAACCCACATTGATTTCAGTATATAAGCCTCGACCTCTCCTGATGGTTCGTTATTTTCCCCTGTAAATTTACTTACTACGTCAGTTATGTTTTCAGCTAACATCATATTTATTATTCTTCAGAAACTAACAATGATTTTACGGCATTAACTCTTTCTTTAATTCTGCTTCCACGAGATTTAGCTAAGTTTTCTTGAAACGCATTATCTGATGTCATGAGAGATTTTAATTTCAGTAAAAACTCACTTGGTGTAACTTCAATTTGCTCTCTAGGAACTAAAGAAAATGCTAACATTTCAGCGTCAAATAATGATCTATTTAATATAGTATTCCATTTCTTTGTGCTTGCTTTAAAAATAACAAACGCTCTTTCACCAAGATATTCTTTAATTTTTTCAATTGTGTTATTAAATAAATTTTTAAGTTCCGTAATTTTTTCTTGATCAATGTTTTGATTATTTTTCATATATTTTGTTAAAAAATAACTTAAATTAGTAACTTTTTTGAACTCATTTTCATGATAAGCAAAAAACCGTAAAATTAACTCTTCACGTGCCATATTATTCTGATCAGTACCTAGCCTAAACTTCATCATTGATTTAAAATCAGAATTATTTGAAAGTTCTTTCAAAAGATCATTAAACGAACCTCGAAAAGTATTATTTCTAATTTCTTGAGGTGTCAACTGAATACTTCCTAAATTAAGCCGTTCAAACACTTCATATTTTACCTCTTCATCAGAGTCGTTCAGAATAACAATTGCTCTAATTGATCTCTTACGAATTTCATTTTTATCTCTTGATTTTAATTGAGAATATTTTTTTCCATTAACATCACTTCTAATGTCCAAATCCCTCAGCTCAAACTTATCGTTTAAAAAATCATCAAAAGTTCGTAACCGCTGCTGACCATCAATCACTTCATATATTAAAGTTTTTTGCTCGGCAAAATAAATTACAGGAATTGGTATATTTAATAAAAGTGACTCAATTAATCTTGAACGCTTATTTTCATTATCATCATCCCCACCCCAAACATAGTTTCTCTGATAGTCTGGCGTTAAGTCAATATCCTTACTTTCAATCTTGTTCACTAAATCTTGAACAGAAAAGTCATAAGGCTGTGTAATTACTCTCCGAGGTCTCTCTTCACTCATGATACATTCCGTATAAATCATTAAAAATTAAATATAACACATCAAATAATCAACATTTAAGTATTATTGAAGCCTTACGTCCAGCTCAAAAAAACCTCCCCTCAACTTGAATAAATGATTAAAGTTATTGGTGGTGGCTTTTGTGAGGGTTTCAAACGGCAGTTCTTGGTTAGGGGACGCTACCCTTAAATGACGTTTTCAGCCTGAAACCAGTTGTAGTGGTCGATTATTAGCGTGATAGGGGGGGGAGAAAATTAATTCCCTAATCATCATCTGATAACGCCAATAAATTTGCATTACCACCCACCGCAGACAGGTTGTTGGTGATGGTTTTTTCAATAAGAAATTGTCTTAAATAGCCAGGGCCTCCTGCTTTAGGGCCTGTACCTGATAAGCCCATGCCTCCGAAGGGTTGTACTCCCACCACTGCGCCCACCATGTTGCGGTTGATGTAGCAGTTACCTGCTTGAATGTTAGAGGTCACGTATTGTATGGTGTCGTCAATGCGAGAGTGAATGCCTGTGGTTAGGCCGTAGCCCGTGCCATTGATGGCATTAATCACTTGTTTCAGCTCATTGGCTTTGAACCGTACTACATGTAAGAAGGGGCCAAATATCTCTTGTTTCAATACCTCAATATGGCTGATTTCAACGGCTTGTGGCGCAAAAAAATGGCCGTTGATTTTGGGTTCTGCCAGTGCTTTGATGGGTTTGGCGACGTGTTCCATTTGGGCTTTGTGCGCTTGCAGTACCTTCAACGCTTTTTCATTGATTACGGGGCCTAAATCTGTGGAGAACAATCGTGGGTCGCCAATGCTTAATTGATCCATTGCGCCTTTTAGCATGTGAATCACTTTATCGGCGACGTCGTCTTGAATAAACAGCACGCGCAAGGCTGAACAGCGTTGACCTGCGCTCAAAAAAGCGGAGTTAATCACGTCTTTAACCAACTGTTCTGGCAAGCAAGAGGAGTCGGCGATCATGCAATTTTGTCCGCCTGTTTCTGCAATTAATGTGGCAATGGAGGCATGTTCTCGACGGGCTAAATTGAGGTTAATGGTTTGTGCCGTTTGGGTCGATCCTGTAAAGACCACGCCCGCGATGGCATTGCTTTGACACAGTTGGTTTCCAATTTGAGAGCCAGACCCGAGTACTAATTGAAATACTGCTTTTGGAATGCCGGATTGGTGAATTAATTGTGCGGTAAAGTATGCAATTAAACTGGTGGGTTCGGCTGGTTTTGCAATCACACAGTTACCCGTGACCAAAGCCGCGACAATTTGCCCTACATAAATTGCTAAAGGAAAGTTCCACGGGCTGATACAGACGAATACCCCTTTGCCTTGATGGTATAAAACATTACTCTCCCCTGTGGGGCCGGGCATTTTTTCGCCATTGGCGCACAGTTCAATGGCTTGATGGGCGTAATAACGACAAAAATCCACGGCCTCACGCAGCTCTGCAATGCAGTCACTTAAGGTTTTACCCGCTTCGTTTTGTAACAAATAGATGAGAGTGTGGTTGTTTTGTTCAAGTAAATCCGCTAATTTCAACAAGCATTCAGACTTGATGGAAACCGTTTGATCGCGCCATTTTGGAAAGGCGGCTTGGGCATTTTGCACCGCTAAATCAATCTCTGCGGCGTGTGCTCGCTGGTAGGTTCCCACCGTAATGTCCAAGTTTGCGGGAGAGCGTACTTCCATTAAGGCCGTTGGTTTAATATCAAGCGTTTCGCGGTTAGGGATCAAGCTGGTGGCGTGATGCATTTGGATTGATTCGGCTTTAACGTGTTTGAGTAAGTCATTTACCGTTTGCATGTCCGACAAATTAAAGCCCGCTGAATTGATTCGACTGGCACCATAAATATCCCTTGGTAAAGGCAACTTTGGGTGTTTGTGATGTTCGTGCTTTCTCACTTTTTCAATTGGATCTTGGGTGATGACATCAATGTCTAACGTTAAATCGGTCAGGCGATTAACAAAAGAGGTGTTGGCACCATTTTCAAGTAAACGTCTGACCAAATAGGGCAGTAAGTCTTCGTGTGAACCAACGGGCGCATAGATACGGCATGGTCTGTTTAATCCTTCTTCGCTGATCGCTTGCGCATGCAAGGCTTGCCCCATGCCATGCAATCGTTGGAACTCATAACCACCTTGGTCGCCAGCCAAAATTGTGATGGAGGCCAGTGTGTGGGCGTTATGGGTCGCAAATTGAGGGTAGAAGCGAGAGCGGTTACTCAATAAAAATCGAGCACAGGCTTGGTACGAAAGATCGGTATTGGCTTTGCGAGTAAAGACGGGATAGTGTTCTAACCCTTGCTCTTGAGCGCGTTTAATTTCGGTGTCCCAATAAGCACCTTTGACCAAGCGGATTGGGATAACTCGTTGATGCGCATCATATTGCGCCGCCAGCCATTTCAAGACGTTTAGAGCGCGTTTCTGGTAGGCTTGAACCACTAAGCCAAAGCCGTGGTAGTCGGTTAATTTTGCATAAACGGCTTCAAATGTTTTTAACGAGATTTCCAATCGCTCGGCTTCTTCTGCATCAATGGTGAGCGCCACATTGTGTTTTTTTGCATGCTTGGCAATGGTCAATACTCTAGGAACCAACTCTTTGAGAATGCGTTCTACATTGGCGACATCATACCTTGGGTGCAAGGCCGAGAGTTTGATGGATAGGCTGGAGGCATCATGAATGTGTTTCTTTTGGTTCGACTCCGCAATACTCGCAATAGAGGTCATGTAGGCCTCAAGGTAACGATCGGCATCTTCTTGGGTTAAGGCCGATTCCCCCAACATATCGTATGAGTAACGATAATCTTTAAAGTCCTCTTTATTAGAGCGTTTGATGGCCTCTTTGATGTTGCGACCCATGACAAAATGCTTGCCCATCATCTGCATGGCATGGTGAACACCTTGACGAATAACCGGTTCACCTGTTTTATTGATGAACTTATCCAACGCCCGTTTCATGGCGCCTTTATTTTCATCGGGGTCAATGATTTTTCCCGTTAGCATCAAGCCCCACGTTGATGCATTAACAAACAATAGATCACTTTTACCTAGGTGAGATTTCCAGTCCGCATCGAGAATTTTGTCTTTAATGAGCTTGTCTACCGTGGTTTTATCCGGAATTCGTAATAAAGCCTCCGCCAAGCACATTAATAAAACCCCCTCTTTGGAGGACAGGTCGTACTCCTTCATAAAGGCATCCACGCCATCCATATCATCTATTTTATCGCGCACATTTTTCACCAAATGAGCCGCCAATCTTTTGATCTCTTCGCGCTTTTCGGTACCTGGGTTTGCATTATCTAACAGTTGATTAACCCAGAGATCTTCGTCGATTAAATAGTATTTAGAAAAAGGCAAGGTGTTGGGTGTCATAGGGGAATCCGATTCAGTCTGAAATAAGTTGGAATGATTATAATTCTTAATTTCTACATAAAAGATACATTTATTGGTATTAAGTTGGATAGGGGGGGGGATAAAATTTAGGTCGGTACTGTTAAGCCTTGTTTATCTTGTTATCGCTTATTGACGTTTTAGGTTTAATGGGCTTGCGATTTAAATCGCTTTTTAATGGTCTCTAGGGTAGACTATGCGCCATAAAAGTGGGTTGGACAACCGCGGGAGTGCTTGACGCTTCGGAGGAAAGTCCGGGCACCATAGAGCAGAATGCCAGCTAACGGCTGGGCGGCGTGAGCCGATGGACAGTGCAGCAGAAAATATACCGCCGATGGCTTGCTTGCAAGCACAGGTAAGGTTGAAATGGTGCGGTAAGAGCGCACCGCGCATTTGGCAACAAATGTGGCAGTGAAAACCCCATTCGGTGCAAGACCAAATAGGGAAACAACGTATTAAGTTCGCTTAACACACCTTGCTGCTCGCAGGGGTTTCCGGGTAGGTTGCTTGAGGTTGGCAGTGATGTCTAATCCAGATGAATGGTTGTCACGTTTAGATAAGCAATTGTCTCAACGAACAGAACCCGGCTTACAGACCCACTTTTTCTTTTTTCTTAGTTTTTTCTCTTTTTTTTTAATTTCGTTAAAAAAAATCCCCACTTGGGTTTTATTCTATTTTTTGATTGTTCTTATCTCCCCTATAGTGTGCTTTATTGTTTTATGTCATCTACATATAGTGCATTTTCTGTTTTTGTTATGTGTCGCAGCTTATTCAATTATTTTATTAGCCTTAAGTACTTCAATTAAAAAACATTTTCTCTTGTTTCTGTAAGTGATTGAATTTACTGGCCATAAGTATTTATACCACCCCTTTATTTTTTATGATGACAGAGTGTAAGTTGTTGTCTTGTAATGAAAATATTCTGTTTTGTTGGTTGACAGAGGCATTTAATATCCATATAGTGGCGTTAAGTGGGGTCAAGTGGTAAAAAGTGGAGTAGGATGCTTTTTTTTAGAGGAATCAATTCAATCAATTTGGATATTAAGGGTCGAATGGCGATTCCTAAAAAATATCGTGATGGGATTACTGACGCCAGTGATAACCAATTGGTTGCCACGATTGACCTGCACAGCCCTTGTTTGTTGATTTATACGCTGGATGAATGGGAAGTGATTGAGCGTAAGTTAATGGCGTTGCCTAATGTAGATCCTCAAGCACGCTTATATCAACGACTATTATTAGGGCATGCTTCGGAGATGGAGGTGGATTCTCAAGGCCGTATTTTAATTCCAAGCCTGCTCCGAGAGCATGCAAAAATTGATAAACCTGCTATTTTATTGGGACAAGGTAATAAGTTTGAGCTGTGGTCTCAAGAAGCGTGGGATGCCAGCCGTCCTGATATGTTGGAATCGGTGATTTCAAGTGACGTCTCTGCATCATTAGCCAGCTTAAGTTTATAAGGGTGATGGTATTGGATTCAAAATGTAATCATTTTTCGGTGCTGTTAAGTGAATCCATTGATGGGCTAAATATTAAGCCTGACGGGATGTACATAGACTGTACCTTTGGCCGAGGTGGGCATTCAAGAGCTATTTTAGACAAGCTTGGCTCTCAAGGTCGTTTATTGGCGATTGATCAAGACCCAGAAGCCATTGATTATGCAAAAGAACATTTTCAAGATGAGCGCTTTGAGATTCAGTACGGTAGTTTTGAAGACATTAAGTTGTATTGTGAAACGCGTGGTTTAGTTGGAAAGATAGACGGAATTTTATTGGATTTAGGCGTTTCCTCTCCCCAGTTGGATGATGCCGAACGAGGCTTTAGCTTTATGCGAGAAGGGCCTTTGGATATGCGAATGAACCCTGAAGCGGGGTTGAGTGCTAAAGAGTGGTTGGCGCAAGTTGATGAGAAAACCCTTAAGTTAGTACTGCAAAATTATGGCGAAGAGCGTTTTTCAGGACGCATTGCACGAGTGATTAAAGAAGAGACGGTGAAAGGTACGTTAAATACCACACTGGATTTAGCCGAACTGGTTAAGAGAGCCTCGCCAAAAGTAGATAAAAACAAACACCCTGCAACCCGAACGTTTCAGGCCATTCGCATTGCGGTAAATCGTGAATTGGATGTGCTTAAAAATGTACTGGTTGCAGCAATGGAAGTCTTAGCGTCTGGGGGACGTTTGTCGGCGATAAGTTTCCATTCTTTAGAGGATCGCATTGTGAAAGTGTACATACGCGATCAATCTAAAATAAAAGATCTGTTTCCTGATTCGCCGATCTTAATTGAGGTGGTTGAGCCGATTCTTAAAAAAGTAGGCAAGCCTATTTTTCCAAGTAAGGCTGAGTGTCAGGAAAACTCAAGATCGCGCAGTGCGGTGTTAAGAGTTGCAGAAAAAATTTAAAGTGTAAGTATTGAGTAGAGCACCAGAGTGTTGGTGCTTTTTAAATTATTAAATAAATTATTATTACGTTGTTCAAGGGAGTTGTCGCCATGAAATTTGTAGGAAAAGAAACCACACCTGTTAGAGTGCCAGGAATGCCAGTTATTAAAGTTATTGGTTTAGGCGGCGGCGGGGGTAATGCCGTTGATTATATGGTTCGTTCAGAAGTAAAAGATGTTGAATTTGTGTGCGCTAATACCGATGCGCAAGCACTGGATAATTCAGTGGCAAGAGTGTGTATTCAATTGGGTGCGGGTGGTTTAGGTGCGGGTGCTGATCCTGAACGTGGCAAACAAGCGGCAAAAGAGAACCTTGAACAGGTTAAAGAGCAGTTAAAAGATACCGATATGGTGTTTATTACCGCAGGAATGGGCGGTGGTACGGGTACGGGTTCTGCACCTGTTGTGGCGCAAGCGGCACGTGAAATGGGTATTTTAACCGTGGGTGTGGTGAGTAAACCGTTTAGTTTTGAACGACGTAATAAAATTGCCGACCAAGGTATTTTAGACCTTCAAGAGCATGTAGATTCGTTGATTGTGGTGCCAAATGACAAGTTATTAAAAGTGCTTGGAAAAGATTTTGTCTTAGCCAAAGCGTTTGATTATGCCAATGAAGTGCTTCATGGAGGGGTTCAAGGAATTTCTGAATTAGTGACGCGTCCAGGTATTATCAATGTGGATTTTGAAGATTTGCGTACCGTTATGGGTGAGCGTGGCATGGCTATGATGGGTGTGGGCTATGCAACAGGTGATGAACGTGCGTTAAAAGCGACACAAAAAGCCATTGCAAATCCATTGCTTGAAGATATTTCGATCTCTGGTGCAAGAGGGTTGTTGGTTAATATTACCAGTGGTTTGGACTTTACATTAGGTGAGTTTAACGAAGTAGGTGATGCGATTGATTTGGTGGCGGCACAAGATGCACGAGTCATTATTGGAACTTCGATTGATGAAAGCATGAACGATGAAATTCGTGTAACAGTTGTGGCGACGGGTTTGAATCAAGTTGAAAAACCGGAATTAGTTATCCCAAATTTACAAGGTGTTCAAGCGAATAAGGTTGAGCAAGTTGCCGCGGCAGAACCTAAGCTAACCATTGCGCCAGAACCTACGCCAGCTGTTCAAGCCCCCGTGCAAAATAAAACCGTTGAAATGCAACAACCTGAGCTAGGCTTGGCTGAGCCAGAGATCGTTCGTAAAGCAACGGTTAACGGTGCGGACAGTGTTGCAAGCATGTCTAATTCAAGCTATTTAGACATCCCTGCCTTTTTACGTCGTCAAGCGGATTGATTTTTTAACCCCCAAGTTGTGAGCCGTTACTCTACGAATTCGGTATGTTGATTGCTCACTGAGTCGTACATCATTGTTTATAAAGGTTTCAATGGCCAGAGAGTTAAAGAGATCCCCTAAGCCCGCCCATTTAAAGGTAAATAAATGGCGTGGGCTTTTTCTGTTTATTTTAGTGCTATTTGTTGTTGGGAGTTTGGTGGCTATCTCAAACGTTGAACATCAAGTTAGAGCATTAGAGTCTCAGTATTATCAGTCTTTAAAGCAAGCTTTAAAAGCCAATGAAGAGTGGGGGCGATTACGATTGGAAAAGGAGCATTTAATCGCGCCAGCGCGTGTGGAGCATATTGCAAAAATGGAGTTGAATATGACGTTGGATAAATCAAACTATCAAACCATTTATTTGATGCCTGTTTCTCGTGAAGAAGCAAACAGTGCGCTGGAGCGGCAAGGTGAGTGATGATGTTGGGGGGGGGGATAAAATAAATCGTAAATGGTTTAAGCGAGATAACATTGTCTTTTTTTTGATTGTACTGGGTTTTGTGGGCATCATTGTGCAAGCCTTTACCGTTCAGGTATTGAAAACCGAGTTTTTACAAAATGAAGCCGATAAACGTCAAAGCAGAACCATTGAAATTCCTGCGTATCGCGGAGATGTTTACGATCGCCATGGTACGTTATTGGCGCTAAGTACTCCAATGGCTTCGGTGTGGGTAGACCCTAAAGTGGTGGTTTCGCACGAGAAAAAATATTTAAAATTTTTACAGTTGCTTAATCTTTCCGACAGTCAGTTAAATCAGTTGATTCAGGCAAATCGTCACAAACGGTTAAGTTTTATTCAGCAGGTGATGGATAAAGATTTAGTCGATCAAATCGCATCGCTGGATTTGCCCGGTATTTATGTAAAGTATGTTGAGCTGTCCTTTGAGAATCGTGGCAAGACCATTCAGGTAAGTAAATTGTATCCTTCCATTTGGGTGGATAAACGGCTGATTAATCGTTATCGCTATACTTATGCAAAATTAGCAAAAGTACTTGATAAAAATACAAGAAGCATTGCTAAAAAAGTGCAGTCAAAGTCCAAGCGTCGTTTTATGTATTTACAACGATCTATGGTGCCTGATGTGGCTGAAAAAATTGAAAAATTGAAATTAACAGGCGTGTACATTCAGGACGAATACAAACGCTATTACCCTGCGGGCGAGAGCAGTGCGCAAATCATTGGTTTTACCAATATTGATGACAAGGGTCAAGAAGGGTTAGAACTGGCTTACGATGAATGGTTAACAGGAACCGCGGGTAAAAAACAGGTAACCAAAGATCGTTCGGGGCGAGTGATTGATTTTGTTAAAGACATTCGCGCTTCAGAACCGGGTAAACCGATTACCTTGAGTATTGATCAAAATATTCAATATGTGGCGTACCGTGCGCTTAAAAAGGTAATGATTGAACATGCGGCGTTGTCTGCCAGTTCGGTCATATTGGATGCCAAAACGGGTGAGATTTTATCTTTGGTGAGCTTACCTGGCTACAACCCAAACGATTTAAAACAGCGTACAGGTAAGGCGGTTCGTAATCGCGTAGTCACCGATTTAATTGAACCCGGCTCAACGGTTAAGCCATTTGTGGTGGCAAAGGCGTTGGATGAAGGGTTAATTACGGAAGGGAGTAAAATTGATACCAACCCTGGTTCGATTCGCATACAGGGCAATCGAATTACCGACAGCCGTAATCACGGAATATTAACCCCGTTAGGCGTGGTGAAAAAATCGAGTAATGTGGGGGCGGCTAAGATTGCACTGATGTTAACGCCACAGCAACAACACGATTTTTGGTATGACATTGGGTTTGGTCGAGACAGCGGTATTTTTTTACCGGGTGAAAACAGTGGGTATTTAAAGCCCGCGTCTCGTTGGCATAATATCGACCAAGCATCGGCCTCGTTTGGGTATGGTTTTAGCACCAATGTATTGAACTTGGCGCACTCGTACTTACTGTTTTCAAACCAAGGAAAAATGGTTCCCCTGAGCATTATCAAATTGGATGAACCACCAGAGGGCGAAGCCTTAATTAAACCTGAGGTGGCGGAATCGGTACTTAAGATGATGGAGACGGTTGTATCTCGTGAGGGAACCGCTGTTCAAGCCGCCATCCCAGGTTATCGTGTGGCGGGTAAAACGGGTACCGTGCATAAAACCAAACGGGGTGGTTATGAAGAGAATACTTATTTAGCGTTGTTTGCGGGTATTGTGCCGGTTTCCAACCCCGATTTAATTATGGTGGTGGTGGTGAACGAACCCAGTCGTGGTGTTTATTATGGCGGAAAAGTTGCCGCGCCCGTATTTAAAGAGGTGATGGAAGAGGCGTTGCGTTTGCGTCACATTCCGGCAGATCAACTTGTTGATCTGCCGAAAGAGAGCGTTTCATGAAAACCATTGCACAGTTCATGACCTTTTTCGCGTTTGATCAAGAGGGGGGGGGGATTTTTTTCAATACTCGATACGGGAATTGAATATTGATTCACGTCAAATTCAGGCGGGTCATTGCTTTGTTGCGTTACAGGGTGAGCGCTCACACGGTTTGGATTTTTTGGAGAGTGTACTCGTTAAATTTGCAGAACAGCCTGCGTTAATTTTGACAGATCAAGCACCAAGTGTTGCTCAGAAAGCGCAACTAGCCCAGTATCCACATGTGGTGTTTCGGGTCGTAGAGGGGTTGAAAGAATGCTTGGCAGAGCTGGCGAGTTGGTTTTATGACCAGCCCAGTCGTCGTATTAAGGTGATTGGAATTACGGGCACAAACGGCAAAACCTCAACCGCATTTTACACCGCACAATTGTTAAATGGATTAGGGTTTTCCACCGCGCTTATGGGAACGCTAGGAAACGGAATTTTTAAGCAAGGCCAGCTTGACGCACTTGCGAGTACCTTAAATACCACGCCAGATGTGGTGACCGTACAACGGTTGTTGGCAACTTTTGTGGCAAAAGAGGTTGATTATGTGGTGATGGAGGTCTCATCCCATGCTTTGGTTTTGGGACGTGTGGCAGGGGTAGCATTTGATGTGGTGGCTTTAACGCAAGTGACACGAGATCATCTTGATTTTCATGGCTCTATTGAGTCGTATCACCAAGCAAAACAAACACTGTTTACGGATTACCCTGCACGCATTAAGGTCGTCAATGCGGGGGATACGGTTGGGCAAAAGATCGTAAAACGTTTAGCGAGTAAAGAAAATGAAGACTCGCTTTGGCGTTACGAGATTCAAGCGAATCGGACTCAATATAATATGGGAGCAACCCCAGAAATTTTGCCAAAATTACTGTGCGATTCAGTGCAGCTAACCCCCAAAGGCATGTCGCTTTCATTGCGTGTATGCGCGTTAAGAAGGGGGGGGGGAGAAATTCAAGACACCGTGTTTATTCCGTTGTTGGGAGCATTTAATGCTGAAAATATGGTGTGCGCGTTGTCGATTATTCTCGCCAGTTATCCTGAAAGTGAGCGAGCCGAATGTTGGAGAAAACTTACATTACAGCTTCCGCAGCTGCAAGCGGTTAAAGGTCGAATGCAACCGATTGCTTTGCCATCAAATAGCCCAACGGTGATTGTCGATTTTGCACACAGTCCCGATGCGTTGCAACAAGTATTGCTGGCCGCAAAGCAACATCTAGCGCCCTCAAGTGGCGGAAAGTTATGGGCGGTTTTTGGTTGCGGGGGGGATAGAGACCAAGGCAAGCGTCCGTTAATGGCAGAGGTTGCGGAGTCATTTTCTGATCACGTTATGGTCACCAGCGACAACCCAAGATTTGAAGCCCTTGAACAAATCATGGCACAAATCATGACGGGATTTAAAGCGCCAAATGACATTTTGGTTGAACCAAATCGTACGAAAGCCATTCAGCAAGTGCTTGCATTATCAGGTGCAGAGGATGTGGTACTGATTGCGGGAAAAGGGCATGAAAATTATCAAGAAATTAACGGCATTAAAATACCTTTTCAAGATGAAAAGGTGGTTTTAAATTGGATGCAGTAAACGCATTTTTAGGAGCAAAGTAGTATGGAAAATCAGCATGAATTTCCTGAACAGTGGTTGAGCCATATTCAGACTCAAATTGATGATTCAGATAAACGTTTGAATAATGAAATGGAAAGTAATATGGCCGTAAATATTCAAAAATCAACTCAGTTTTCATGGTCACTTCTGGATTTACAGCAGGCGGTAGAGGGGGAGTTTATTGGGGCGTTGGATCATGATCAACGCGTCTGCTTTAATAGCGTTAGTACCGATACTCGAACCTTAAAACCGGGTGCTCTTTATATTGCCATTAAGGGTGAACAGTTTGATGGTCACGATTTTATTGTACAAGCCATTCAGCAAGGTGCGGTAGCGGTTCTTGTCTCTGAGGTAGTCAAGTCCGTTGTGCCAGCCATTTTAGTGGATAACACCACGCGAGCACTGGGTTTGTTTGCTAAATGGCATCGCCAGCAGATGCCCGTTAAAAAACTCATTGCGGTAACGGGCAGTAATGGTAAAACCACGACCAAAAGCTTATTACTTAATATTTTTCAAAACGTAGGCAACACCTTAGCAACTGAGGGCAATCTCAATAATAATTTAGGTGTGCCACGAACGTTATTGAACTTAAGACCTGAACACGAATTTGCCATTATTGAAATGGGTGCGAATCACCGTCATGAAATTTCGTATTTAACACAACTGGCCGCGCCAGACATAGCCTTGATTACCAATGCGGGTGATGCCCATTTAGAAGGATTTGGTTCGTTGCAAGGGGTGGTGGAAGCCAAGGGTGAAATTTTTCAGGGGCTAAATCAGAACGCCATCAAAAAAGAGGGCATTGCAGTCATTAATGTGGACTCGAACGGCTATCTGGACTGGGTGCAGATGATTAAAACCTTAGGGGTCGTTAAAGTTGTACGTTTTGGTGCAAGCGATAAGGCAGACATTATTATTTCGAATCTCAAGCCCACCGGTCATGGCATCGCGTTTCATTTAACAATTTATGGGGTTTCGCACAAGGTGACCATGCCTGTCTTAGGTGCGCACAATGCGCACAATGCCGCGGCTTGTGTGGCCATCTCATTAAGTGCGGGTTTAAGCTGGAGTGAGATTTTACCGGGTTTAAATACCTTTACAGGGGTGGCAGGTCGGTTACAGCCCCAAGCAATTTCCACTGGCTGGCTGATTGATGACAGCTACAACGCCAACCCCAGTTCCGTCAAAGCGGGCATTGATACTTTGGTAAATTTAGCGGGGCAGTCTATTTTATGTTTGGGCGTAATGGCCGAACTGGGGGATGGCTGTGAAAAAGCGCATCAAGAGGTGGCGCGTTATGCCAAACAACAGGGGGTGAATTATTTGTTTGTGTACGGCAAAGCCACGCAACAGATGCCCGACGAATTTGGTGCACAGGCGTTTTATTTTGACTCTCACAGCCAGTTAGCCTCAAAGGTTGCACAGCTCTTAGAGGAGGCTACGTTGCAAAAAAATGTGGCGGTCAATCTCTTGGTAAAAGGCTCGCGCAGTGCCAGTATGGAAAAAGTATCTCAGCTGCTTTTAAGCCAGTTTGCGACAACATCGCAAAACATGCCTAACTAAAAGGACTTTATTATGCTCGTCTATTTAACAGAGTATCTACAACAGTACATTTCAGGCTTTGGCGTGTTTAGCTACATTACCATGCGAGCGATTATGAGCGTCTTAACCGCACTGATTTTATCGTTTGTGATTGGGCCTGCCATGATTCGCTGGTTAACCCGTTTAAAAGTGGGGCAAACCATTCGTCAAGATGGCCCTCAAACCCACTTAATTAAGTCGGGAACTCCCACCATGGGCGGTACGATGATTCTATTTTCCGTTGCCATGGCCGTTATATTGTGGGGCGATTTAACCAATCACTATCTATTGATTATCACCTTAACCATGCTGGCATTTGGAGCCATTGGTTTTGTGGACGACTATCAAAAAGTGGTGTACAAAGACCCCGAAGGGATGCGCTCTCGCACCAAGTTTTTACTGCAATCCATTGTCGGGCTGATTACCGCCTATGCGTTTTTTTCAATGGCAACCGTACCAGAAGAGACGCAATTGTTGATTCCTTACATGAAAGACACGGTGATTTATCTTGGTGCGTGGAGCATTGTCTTAAGCTATTTTGTGATTGTTGGTACTTCCAATGCGGTTAATTTAACCGATGGACTGGACGGCTTGGCGATTATGCCAACGGTGATGATCGCGGGTGCATTAGGCGTGTTTGCCTACTTATCTGGGCATCTCTATTTTTCGGAATACTTAAATATTCCTTATATACCTGGCGTGGGAGAGGTCACCATTGTGGCAGGTGCATTGGTCGGCGCTGGCTTAGGGTTTTTATGGTTTAACGCCCATCCTGCACAAGTATTTATGGGCGATGTTGGTTCTTTAGCCATTGGAGCCACCTTAGGCACGATGGCTATTGCGGTGAAACAAGAGTTGGTATTGGTCATTATGGGTGGAATTTTTGTGGCCGAAACCCTGTCGGTTATTTTGCAGGTAGGCTCTTATAAATTACGTAAAAAACGTATTTTTTTAATGGCACCCTTGCACCATCATTTTGAACAAAAAGGGTGGCATGAGTCACAAGTCATTGTACGTTTTTGGGTCATTACCATTATTTTAGTGTTGATTGGTTTGGCGAGTTTAAAACTTCGATAGCGAGAAATAAACAATGTATTTAGTAGCTGGTTTAGGCGTAACTGGGCAGTCGGTATTGCGCTATTTTGAGGCACAAGGCGAGCCTTGTTTGGCATTTGATACCCGCGATAATTTAGACATTAGCGCACTTGAAACCACTTTTACAAAAACACCCTTTGCCTTAGGTGAATTGCCTAAGTCGTGGCTTAAAAAGTTCGATATTTTGGTCTTAAGCCCTGGCATTGCTCAATCTGAATCTTGGGTGGTGGCGTTAAAAGAGCAGGGCAAGCAAGTCATTGGCGACATTGAACTGTTTGCGCGTACCGTCAGTGCGCCAGTGATTGCCATTACGGGTTCCAATGGTAAAAGCACCGTCACCACCATGACAGGCATGGCACTGCAAACCGCAGGCTATCAAGTAGGGGTGGGGGGAAATATTGGTGAAACGGTACTGGATTTATTGCTCGATGAAAACACATACGACGTATACGTACTAGAGCT
>JAMOLY010000019.1 GCA_027068835.1 Thiomicrorhabdus sp.
TATCTATCCAAAGGAGTTGTACGTGCCACTTTAATAACCTTTTATTAAATACAAAAAATAAAGGCCCTAAATAGGGCCCTAATCAGATTACCAACGGAAATGAGAGAAGGCCTTATTCGCCTCCGCCATTCGATGCGTATCTTCTTTTTTCTTAACCGCCGAACCACGCCCTTCTAAAGCGTCTCCCAGCTCACCCGCCAAACGTAGCATCATACCCTTTTCACTACGCTTACGTGCGGCCTCCACCATCCAACGCATGGCTAAAGCCGTTTTACGTTCTGGCCGAACCTCAACAGGAACTTGGTATGTAGCACCACCCACGCGGCGAGATTTAACCTCAACCATTGGGCCAACACTTTCAAGTGCCTCTTTAAGCAAGGCAGCGTGATCGCCACCATTTTTGCGCTCTACAACAACGTCTAGCGCGCCATACACAATTTTTTCAGCGATGGCTTTTTTACCACTCACCATAATCATATTAACAAATTTTGTTAATGTTAAATCGCCAAACTTAGGATCAGGTAAAACCTGTCTTTTAGGTATTTCTCTTCTTCTTGCCATTCTCAACTCTTCCGGTATAAATAAACACTAAAACTGCAAATCGTATGTTAAAAAGTTACTAACTAACCTTTAGGACGTTTTGCACCGTACTTAGAACGACCTTGTCTACGCTCAGAAACGCCAGCACAATCAAGCGCTCCACGAACTGTATGGTAACGTACACCAGGCAAATCTTTAACACGACCACCACGAATCAATATGACCGAGTGCTCTTGAAGGTTATGACCCTCACCACCAATATAGGAGGCAACTTCATAACCATTCGTCAATCGTACACGCGCAACTTTACGCAGAGCAGAGTTAGGCTTCTTAGGGGTTGTTGTATAAACACGCGTACAAACTCCACGACGCTGAGGACAAGCCTCTAACGCAGCAACGTTTGAAATCTTACGCTTATCTTTACGCGGCTTACGCACCAACTGGTTAATAGTCGCCATTCTTTTTTCTCCAAATATGAGATTAACTCTAAACTTAATACGAACTACACACTTAAATTAATTCAAAAAATAAGCGTGCAAATAAGGATAGAGGATTTTAAATAGTTAAAGCCAATAAGTCAAGCATTAACTGCTTGAAATTATTTAGTTTACGCCTCTTGAGTTTCCACTACTTCATCTTCTGAAACGACCTCTTCAACTGATTCGGTCACTTCTTCGGTATTCATAAATACTTTTAACTCATCTGCTGCTTTATCTGCCGCAATTTTTCTTGCTTGGTGATAAGCAAAGCCCGTTCCTGCAGGAATTAATCGCCCTACAATTACGTTCTCTTTCAAACCAACCAAAGTATCTCGCTTGCCACTTACCGCAGCTTCCGTTAAGACTCGCGTTGTCTCTTGGAATGAAGCCGCTGAAATAAAGGACTCTGTTGCCAATGATGCCTTAGTAATCCCAAGCAACACTCGCTGATAACTGGCTTCAATTTTGCCCTCTTCACGCATTACTTCATTCAGAGCAACCACTTTAGAGTACTCGGTCTGCTCGCCTTTAATCAAACCCGTATCGCCTACAGATTTAATTTCCACCTTACGTAACATTTGACGAACAATGGTTTCAATATGTTTGTCATTAATTTTTACACCTTGCAAACGGTAGACATCTTGAACTTCGTCCACAATGTACTCAGCCAATTTTTCAATGCCCAATAAACGTAAAATATCATGAGGGTTCGGGTTGCCATCTACAACAATATCCCCTTTTTCAACACGCTCACCTTCAAAAACACTGACAGTACGCCACTTAGGAATCAGCGCCTCATACTGCTCACCACTGTCTTGTGTAATGACCAGTCGTTGCTTGCCCTTGGTCTCTTTACCAAAGCCAACCACACCTGAAACTTCGGCCATAATAGACGGCTCCTTAGGCTGGCGTGCTTCAAACAAGTCTGCAACACGAGGGAGACCCCCAGTAATATCTTTATTTTTCGAAGAGGCTTGTGGAATTCGAGCCAATACCTGACCCGCGCCCACTTCACTATTTTCCTGAACAACCACGACACCATTTTCAGGTAAATAATAAATCGCAGGTGTCTGAGTACCCGGAAAGTTTATTGCCACATCCTTAGCATCAACTAACGCAATATAAGGACGCGCTTCTTTTGCGGATGAAGCTCGTTCTTTTGCATCCTTAACCACGTGCGTCGTCAAACCTGTCAATTCATCAACATGCTCTTCAACTGTCCCTTCAAAATTACCGAACGTGACTTTACCAGCCGCCTCTGTAATAACAGGGTGAGTATGCGGATCCCACTGACAAAGCATGTCGCCAGAAGAAATTGCCCCCCCCTCTTTTACAGAAAGAATACTGCCGTATGAAATTTTGTAACGCTCCTGTTCACGCCCTGTTTCATCAATTACAGACACAATACCTGAACGTGATGTCACCACAATTTGTCCATCAGGGTTGGTAATCGTTTTAATACTGTCCCACTTAACCGATCCAGAATGCTTCACTTCAATCTGACTTTGAGCCGCAGAACCTGATGCGGTTCCCCCAATATGGAAAGTACGCATCGTTAATTGAGTTCCAGGCTCCCCAATCGACTGTGCCGCCATAACACCGACAGCCTCACCCATGTTAACAAGGTGACCTCTCGCCAAATCTCGTCCATAACACTGCTTACAAATACCAAACTTAGTTTCACACGTCATTGGAGAACGAACATCTACATGATCAATACCGTTAGCATCAATCAAATCGGCGATTTTTTCATCAATTAAGGTTCCTTCTGAAACGAGCAACTCTCCGCCGTGCGTCATCACATCGTTATTAATAAATCGTCCTAAGACTCGGTCTCTCAATGTTTCAACAACATCTCCACCATCAACATGCGCGGTCATTTTAACACCCGCTTCTGTACCACAATTCACTTCGGTGACAACAACATCCTGAGCAACATCCACTAATCGTCTTGTCAAGTACCCAGAGTTCGCCGTTTTAAGCGCGGTATCAGCCAAACCTTTACGCGCACCATGTGTCGAGATAAAGTACTGAAGAACATTCAAACCTTCACGAAAGTTTGCCGTAATTGGCGTTTCAATGATCGAACCATCTGGCTTCGCCATCAAACCACGCATACCACCTAATTGTCGCATCTGAGCAACGGAACCACGCGCACCAGAGTCCGCCATCATATAGATAGAGTTAAACGATGTTTGCTGAACCTTTTTACCTTCTGCGTCAGTTACCGTCTCAAACTGCAACTCATCCATCATTGCTTTAGTAACGAGTTCATTGGTATGAGACCAGATATCAACGACCTTGTTATAACGCTCACCCTCGGTCACAAGACCTTGTGAGAACTGGCTTTGAATCTCTTCTACTTGAGACTCTGCATGCTTAATAATCCCTGCTTTCTCATCGGGGATTAGCATATCATCTGAACAGAAAGAAAGTCCTCCAACAGTAGACCACTTAAAACCAGCGTACATAAGCTGATCTGCAAAAATAACCGTCTCTTTAGGCCCTAAAATACGGTAACACGTATTCAAAACCGTACTGATATTCTTTTTAGTTAGGTTTTTATTAATCAAATCAAAGCTCAAACCTTTCGGTAAAATCTTTGAAATCAACGCGCGTCCAACCGTTGTATCAATAATACGTGTTGCAACGCTCTCAACACCCGATTCATCAATAATTGTTTCAAGGTGTTTCAGCTTAATACGCGTATGCAAATGCACAACCTTCGCATCAAGCGCTCTTTGAACCTCCTGCCAATTCGAGAAAGACTTTCCCTCTCCAATCGCATTGATTTGCTCACGGGTAATATAATACAGCCCTAAAACAACATCTTGAGATGGCACAATAAT
>JAMOLY010000020.1 GCA_027068835.1 Thiomicrorhabdus sp.
ACTTAGGGACTTCTGAAATACCTGGGTGATTGGCGAGCATACGCAACCAAAAAACTTCGACTTTAACGCGGTTTTTGATTAAACCAAATTCACTAAAAATCTCTTTAAGGTTGTTTAAACGGGTACCATAGCGCCCATCAATGGGCGAGATTGCAGTTAATTCTGTGAGTTGCATGTGCGAAGTTCCTTTTGCGATCTAGTTGCCAAAAAGGCAGTCAATTTTTAGTGGCAATTATTATAACGTAAAGTTATCACGGCATAAGCTCTTTTGAAAAGAATGGATTTCAGATTTCTAATGTGATTTTCATTTGGTCTTTCATTCAAAATTAAGGTATATTACGCCACGAAATTAAAGTGTCTAAGTTTTTGACCTATCTTATTTTAGGTTTATTTTAGGAGATTAATTGATTATGTTTATTCCGTGTGAAGATGCAAAGCGTTTAATTAAAGAGAAAGATGCGCAGTTGGTAGACGTTCGTACGCCAGAAGAATTTGAAAGTTGTAAATTACCGAGTGCAATAAATCTTCCTTTGCAAAGCATTGATTACATGGGGGTTCATCGGTTAAGTAAAGAACGCCCTGTTGTGGTGTTTTGCCGTTCAGGACAGCGCTCTCAAATGGCGATGCAAATACTGCTGTCGCAAGGGTTTGATGAAGTGTATAACTTAGGGCCTTATACGGCATGGAATGATTGCCCTGAGCAATAAAACTCGGATAAATATTCCTTTAAAAGCGCATTTAGCGCTTTTTTTGTTTCTGGCGTTTATAACGCTCAAAATTAGAGAGTTTCTAAAAAGGCTTGAATTCCTGTAAAATCATCAGGTAAATAATAAATGAGACTTTTGCACGAGAGAGGTGCGAGAGAAAAAAGAGATAAAATCTGACTGATTGAGGCGGAAAGCGCAGGGAATAGTTCGCTATTCACAAGATTTTCAACAAAAATCAGGCATATTTTAGCCTTTTTTATCCGTGCATTCTTTCGTGCAATGGTCTCAAGTAGAGTAGGGGGAGAGTTGCTCTGTATGAAAACACCTAAACGAATTTTGCCTTTGGTTGAGGATGGATTAGTTGACGAAGTTGTTCGTCGGTTAATGAGTGGTAAAGAGGCGGATGTATTTTTGGTGCGTTGTGGCAATGACATTCGCTGTGCTAAAGTTTACAAAGAAGCGAGTAAACGCAGTTTTAAGAAAGCCGTGGAGTATCAAGAGGGCAGAAAGGTTCGAAATAGCCGACGTGCTAGAGCCATGCAAAAAGGCTCAAAATTTGGCCGTAAAGAACAAGAAACCATTTGGCAAAGTGCCGAGGTGGATGCGCTGTATAAACTGGCCAATGCAGGCGTAAGGGTTCCAGAACCCTATGGTTGTTTTGATGGCGTGTTGTTGATGGAGTTGATTACGGATGAGGAGGGTCATGTTGCGCCACGGTTAAATGACATCTCTATGACGGCGGAGCAGGCACGAGAAGATCACGAGATCATGATGCACTATATTATGCGGATGTTGTGTGTGGGGTTGATTCATGGTGATTTATCGGAGTTTAATGTGTTGGTCGATGACTATGGCCCTGTGATTATTGATCTTCCGCAAGCGGTGGATGCCGCCGCCAATAATAGTGCTAAACGAATGTTGACGCGTGATGTGGATAACATTACAAAATATTATGCCCAATACGCACCAGAGTTGTTAAAAACACAATACGCTAAAGAGTTGTGGACACTGTTTGAAGCAGGGGATTTACACCTCGATTTAGAGTTAACAGGGCGTTATGACGTGAAAGAGAAAGCCGCCAATGTTGATTCTGTATTGGAGGAAATTAAAGCGGTACTGGCCGAAGAAGAGATGCGTCAAGAACGTTTACGCATGGCAGAGGACGTTCATTAATATGGCCAAAAAATTTTATGTGGTTTGGCAAGGCCGAGAGCCAGGGATTTATACTGATTGGAACCAGTGCAAACGCCAAATAGACAAGTTTTCGGGGGCAAAATATAAATCGTTTACGAGTTTGTCGGATGCTCAAGCGGCATTCAAAGGTGAGCGTGTGGCTGCGGGAACAGCTTTGAAGGGGGGGGGTAAAAAAATAACGACCCAACCAACAAAGCGACAAGGTATCAAAACCTACACCGCTTTAGAAATTGCCGCATTGCCTATTCAGGTTAAATTGTTTACAGACGGGGGCTGTGATCCAAACCCAGGTAAAGCGGGTTCGGGCATGGCGCTGTATCGTAATGAGTCGCTTGAATCTCTTTGGTATGGTTTGTACACCCCTCAAGGAACCAATAATACCGCCGAGCTGAATGCATTGAATCAAGCGTTTATGATGGCAAAAAAAGAAAGTGACTCAGGGCAGAGCGTTGCGATTTTTTGTGATTCCAAATATTCTATTCAGAGCATTACGCAATGGGCAGAAGGTTGGCAAAAAAAAGGATGGAAAAAAGCGGGGGGAGAAATTAAAAATTTGTCACTTATTCAAGAGATGTTTGAACGCTATCAAAGCATTAAAACAAGCGTTCAGGTACTTCATGTGAACGGACATGTCGGGGTGGAAGGCAATGAGTTGGCGGATCGAATGTCTATGTTGGCGATTCAGTTAAAAGAATCCGATTTTATTCGCTATTCAAATGAGATAAATATTAAATCAATTTTAGCATTGCGTGCTGGGTAACCTGAGCAGTCTCTTTTAGAGTTTCTTTTCTAAAGTTTTTATTACTCTAGCCGATGAGTTAAGTATCAGAATTATAAAACGGTATGTTGGCACTTTTGGTGCTTCTCATAAATAAATACGTTTTACCAACTCAGGAGTACTCGTTATGTCAAACGACATTGGTAATATTGGTAATACGCTATTAAACAGCCTAACAAACAGTTCGTTTGATGGTGGTAATATGGCGAAAGTTTTGGCTGAGGCAAATGTTGCCAGCCCCCGTGCTAATTTGGAAAAAAAGGAAGAAAAAACTAATACAGAGTTGGCCGCTTTAACGTATTTGGATACGAATATGCAAGCCTTTAACTCGTATCTGGTTGACCTTTCGTCGCCAGATTTATTTAATTCCCGTTCCGTAAGCGCTTCCGATGAAACCGTTGTGTCGGTTCAGGCTACGGGGCAAGCCGTAGCAGGAAATTATCAAATTGAATCCAAGCAACTGGCACAAGCGCATACCGTGGTCTCGAATAAAACATTCAGTTCAGCTTCGGATACGATTTCGACGGGTACGTTAAGTATTAGCGTAGGTGGACAAACAAAAGACATTGCAATCGACGCCTCTAATAACACTTTGGAAGGGTTGCAGTCTATTGTGAATAATGGTGATTATGGTGTGAATGCCTCCATTGTAAACAATGGTGGACAATATCAGATTATGTTTTCGTCTAAAAATACGGGAGCCGCCTCAAATATTTCTATATCAGGTTTGGCTGATTTTGATGTCGATGGCCTGACCACCACGGCAGAGGCCAGAGATGCTGTAATGAGTATTAATGGATTGAATATTGCCAACAGCACCAATAATTTTAGTGGTGTTATTGACGGATTAAATATTCAGCTTAAGTCTGTGTCAAGCACCGTTCAAAGCGTGGGTGTTGAATCAGACAACCAAAAGATTGTGGAGACCGTTGCGAATTTTGTGGATGTTTATAACCAGCTTGAGACCATTTTAGATGATTTAGGCTCGTATAAAACGCTCACCGAAGCTGAGCAAGAGTCATCTGAATTTGATTATTTTGGCGATTTATCAGGCAGTTCTCTTTTACGTGATTTAAAAGGCCAGTTAAGGGATGCCTTGGGTGGCAGTATTTCTCAGTTATCCGATCCAAATACCTTGGCCTCCGTTGGTATCTCCATTGATCGAGAAGGTCAAATGGTGTTGGATCGTGGTATTTTAGATGCAGTGGCGACCAATAATTTGGATGCACTCGGGCTGGTTTTTTCAAAAGGAGGCAGTAGCACAGATCCGTTGATGAATGTGATTGGTGGTAGTGATGAAACGCTTGGAGGAAATTATGCTATTGAGGTGACTCAGGTTGCTAAACGAGCGTCTGTTTCAGGGGGGGGGGTAAATTTTGCAGCCAATGAATTTCGAGCCAATGGTGATCGGGTATTTGACCCTGAGGCGGCATTAACACTGGATGCGGGCGCAAGCTTTCAACTCTCGTTGAATGGGGCGGCAAATGTTGCAGTTAATTTAACCGCGGGGGATTATGCAACAAAAGATGATGTGGCCGCGCAAATGCAATTAGACATTAATGCCGCCTTAGCAGGGTCTACGGTTTCTGTTGCCTATGATGTATCGCAATCTCGATATGAAATTAGCACCGCCGACGGCACGTTAGATCTATCGGCGATGACCAATATGAACAATCAAGGGTTTGCTACAAATACTGCGTACACAGGAGATGCTTTGATTGACTTATCAGCAACGTCTGGAAGTTTTGATGTCTCCATAAATGGCTCAACGAGCGTAACCACAACGGTATCGGCAGGTAAATACACGCTGGATGAGCTGGCAAATACGTTACAAAATAGCATAAATGGCTTAACCGAAGTGTCTGGTTTGGGGGCGGCGGTAAGTGTTTTTACTGCGGGTGGAGTATTGAATATTGCATCAGACCGTTATGGTTTGGCCTCAGAGGTTACCTTGTCAAATTTTACTAATTTAGGTAATGCTGGGCTAACAGCCAACCTAACGGATGCTGGTGTGAATATGGATGGTACGATTACCACAGCAACAGGTAGTTTAAGCTTGGGGGCTTATGTTGACAATGAAGACGGCCGTAAAGTAAAAATATCCGATTTTGCCGTTATAGGCTCTTCACCTGCGGAAGTTCGCGGGTTGGAATTTGAAATATTAGGCGGAGTAGCGGGGCCACGAGGCAATATTAATTTTTCACAGGGGTTTGCAAGCCGTTTAGAAGACACTATTCAACGTCTGTTTGAAGATGAAAATGGGCTGGTTAAAAATAGAATTGAATCGTTAAGTGAAAAAAGCACTGAATATGAGAGTAAGCGAGAAAGCCTTGATTTACGGTACGATAAATTATTACTCAAATACAAACTTCAGTTTGGAGCTTTGCAATCGTTGTTATCGAGCACCCAGCAGACCAGTGATTTTTTAACGGCAACCTTCTCGAATAACAATAATAATTAATGTGGATAGGGTTTAATTATGAGCTTAGCACTTAAAAGACAGTTCACAAAACAGTATGCCAATAATTATGTTGAAACGGCCATTTCTGAAGCAACGCCACATAAATTGGTTGAAATGCTTTATGACGGTGCGATTAAAAATATGAATTTGGCGAAAGTCTTTATTGAGCAAAAAAACTATGAAAAAAAATCAGAGTATATTAATAAAGCGCTGGCGATTTTAAATGCATTAAGAGCAGGTGTTGACTTGGGTAAGGGTGGAGATGTTGCTCAAAATTTATACAATTTATATGATTACTGTTACCGCACGTTATTTACGGCTTCCGCCCAAAATAATCTTGAGGTATTAAATGAAGTGCTCGAACATGTTTTGTTGCTTAAAGCAGCCTGGTCTGAGATGCCAGATAATTTTAAACGGGTGTCAAAAGAACAATTAGACAAAGTTAAGGGTTAAGAGATGAGCTCGCTTGAAATAACAAAGTTGCAACTGTTATCACACTCTAAAAATATGCTAGATGCCGCACAAAAAAAAGATTGGAATCGATTTTCAGAGCTAGAAAATGGTTGGATATTTTTAGTGCAATCCTCTGTTAAACAGTATGGCAATGCGTTACAGCAAATAGGAGAGGAGCTAATAAAAGATAATCAAAAAATTCAAGTGTGTATGGGAAAAGAGCAAAAGGTATTACTAGATCAACTGGGAAAAAACACCAAAAATATTTCATCCATTAAGTCTTATCTTAAATAAACGCTCTTTTTGTAAAAAGAGACTTTAGAATAAAAAAGGCCTGCTTTGATAGCAGGCCTTTTTTTGTTTTATTCAATGTTATGCTAAAGAAAAATCACGCCTAGATTACAGATATCGTAAATTGATTCAATCCATATTCGCAGGTGTATTAATTTATGAAAATTCTGTCTTAACCGAGTTAAATGATCTTCATCGTCTAATTGACAGAAAAGCATACGAAAAATATGTTATAAATATCAACACTAATCTAGTTAGTGAAAAAGTTTGATTCTAAGAACCTAGGACGTAACATTCTATAAATCTATTCCTTCTATGGATATTATAGCTAAATCCATAAATGATGGTTAATATATGATTTAAATTATTTTATAAGACATAAGTTAACATTATTTTTAATTTTATGTTTAAAGAGTTAACCTAAGTTAACATTTTGGTGTTTTAATACCGTATTATGGTTTTTATGGATAGTTAGGAGTATTATAGGCTCAATTGACTTTCTGAAAAAATCTAAAATAATGGTAATATTCTTTTAATAAGTAGGTATTGTTAATACTTACTTACAGAACAATGGATAGGAAAATAAAATGAATAAATGGATTCTTTCATCTTTGTGTTTATTATTAAGTACACAGGCAAACTCTTCGGTTTTTAATTTTACAGGAGAAATTGAAGTTCATAATGAGGTAATTGATATTGCCTTTACGTTAGATAATGATGCAGAAAATGTTCGGGTTTGGACAGATTCTTATCAGGGTGGGATAAACTTTGATCCTATTACTGCGTTGTGGAATGCTACAGATGGACGTTTAATTGCTGAAAATGATGATAACTCATCAATCAATTCTGCAACACAAACAAATTTTGATTCAGGATTTACCCTGCCTACTCTAGAATCAGGTAATTATATTTTTACGATTGCTACTTATAATAACTTTGCCGCTGGAACAACTTTGGCAGAAGGGTTTGTATTTGATTCAGAACAACCTGTTAATCTTGCAGATTGGTGTCAACCTGCAAGCTCATGTAATATGGAGCCTAAGTGGAGTGTATGGTTGGATGGTGTGGACAGCGCGGTAGCACCTATACCAGAACCTTCAACGTATGCGTTGATGTTGGGAGGATTAGGTTTGGTTGGATTTATGGCGTATCGCCGTAAGGAAAATCAGAAAAATTAAAATAGATTTTTTTCAGGTCGTTTAGGTTTGAATTGTTAAAAAAGGCAAGATTACCAATTAAATAAAAGGTAATGTTGCCTTTTTTTGTTTTAACCCAGTTCCTTACGTAACACTTTAACGGCCTCTACCATGTGCCTTAACGCAGGCTCGGTTTCTTTCCAGCCACGGGTTTTTAGACCGCAATCAGGGTTGACCCATAAACGCTCAACGGGAATGTTTTTAACCGCTTTGCGAATCAGGTTTGCCATCGACTCGGTGGTTGGAATATTAGGTGAGTGAATGTCGTACACACCTGGTCCAATTTCATTGGGGTATTCAAAATCCACAAACGCTTGCAGCAGTTTCATTTGAGATTTTGACGTCTCAATGGTAATCACATCCGCATCCATTGCTGCAACGGCTTCAATGATGTCGTTAAATTCGGAATAGCACATGTGGGTGTGAATTTGCGTGGCATTTTGAACACCAGAGGTGGTCAATTTAAAGGCATTAACTGCCCAATCCAAATACGATTTCCAGTCTTGTTGTTTAAGCGGTAAGCCTTCACGCAAAGCGGCCTCGTCAATTTGAATCATGTGAATGCCTGCGGCTTCTAAATCCAACACCTCGTCACGAAGTGCCAAGGCAATTTGTTGGCAGGTAACGGAACGGGGTTGATCGTCACGTACAAATGACCACTGCAACATAGTCACAGGCCCGGTTAACATGCCTTTCATTATCTTATTGGTTTGTGCTTGGGCGTATTTTGACCAAAAAACGGTCATCGCTTTTGGGCGCGAAACATCACCAAAAATAATGGGGGGCTTCACACAACGGGAGCCGTAAGACTGCACCCAGCCAAATTGGGTGAAAGCGTAGCCATCCAGTTGTTCTCCAAAATACTCTACCATGTCGTTACGTTCTGGCTCGCCGTGTACGAAGACATCTATGCCAATGGCCTCTTGGCGCTTTACAACATCATCAATTTCGGACTGCATTGCTTTAATGTAGTTTGCTTCACTGAGGTCGCCTTTTTTCCAATCACGACGTGCTTGACGAATTTCAGCCGTTTGTGGAAAGGAACCGATGGTGGTGGTGGGCAACAGTGGTAAGTTAAAACGTGCTTTTTGTGGTGCAACACGATCTTTGTAAGAGGTTGTACGATCTAGTGTGTAGCTGTCTAGCTTACTTAGTTTTTCTTGCATTTTTGAGTTGTGAACGCGCTTAGATTGACGACGGTTTTCAATGGTGTTTTGATTGCTTGCCAATAACGCATCAGAACCCGTAGCGTTTCTTAAAATACTGGAAAAATCACGAATTTCGGTCAGTTTTTGTTTGGCAAAGGCAAGGTAATCACGCAGTTCGCTGTCTAGGTTGGTTTCAGAATCTAAATCGACAGGTACGTGTAACAGTGAGCAGCTGGGGGCAAGCCATAATTTGTCTTGCCATTTATCAAACGCGGCTTGTGCCACTTGTTTGGCTTTGGCAAAGTCGGTTTTCCAAATATTGCGACCATCAATTAAGCCCAGCGAGAGAATTTTATCTGAGGAAAAGGTATTCACAATGTCTGTTAACTGTGCACTACCACGCAATCCGTCAACGTGCAGTCCATCAATAGGCAGGCGATTTACAACGGAAAGGTTGTCGCCTAAGGTTTCAAAATAGGTGGTCAGCAATAGATTTAACCCCGTCACTTTCAGAGAGGTGTAAGCGAGCTCAAAGGCCGATTGCCATTCGCTTGGTAGAGTGAGTCCTAAAATTGGTTCGTCCAGTTGAACCCATTCAATGCCTTGGTCTTTTAAACGAGTTAAAATGGCCTGATAAGTGGTTAAGAGATCGGGCAGAAGTGTGAGTTTGTTTTGACCATAGCCTTTGTCTTGTGCAAGGTAAAGGTAGGTTAGGGGGCCAATTAATACGGGTTTTACGGTGGTTGCATCACTGTCTTTGGCAATGATTTGGGCTTCGGATACTTCGTTAAACAGACGGGTGTCGGTAATGGCAAAGGTTTGATTTGGGTTAAGCTCTGGCACAATGTAGTGGTAGTTGGTGTCAAACCATTTTTTCATGTCACAGGCGTAGTCGGCTTTGGAGCCGCTTTTTTCATGCCCGTGTCCTGCACAGCAACCGTGTCCATCGTCGCTTGGTGCTCTGCCACGTGCCATCCGAAAGGCAATTTCCACGTTGTATTCTTCTTGTTTAAAACGGTTAGGAATCACACCTAAGAGCGTGCTCATATTGAGCATTTGGTCGTAATAGGCAAAGTCGTTTACGGGCAACAGTTCTACCCCAGCATTAAGCTGAGTTTGAAAGTTTTGGTAGCGAATTTCACTGGCGGTGCTCTCTAAGTCTGTTAACGTGGTTTTACCCGCCCAGTAAGATTCCAGTGCAAATTTAAGTTGGCGTTTATCGCCAATACGTGGATACCCTAAGTTATGAATTTTCATGATTTTTTCCTTTTGGAGTCATTTTTGGATGAAGAGATGATAAAATCAATGCAATATGAATTCAAACGAATAAATTTCAGAATAACATGAATTATATTCATGATCACCTGGGTTAGGGGGGAGGGGAAGAAAAATATGTTGGAATTGAAACACTTAAGAACCATTCAGACGTTAGCGCAAAATGGTTCGGTCAATAAGGCGGCGGACGCTTTGTTTATGACGCAATCGGCGTTGTCGCATCAAATAAAACAACTTGAACACACTTTTGATCTTAAGTTATTTGAGCGAAAAAGCAATCCGCTTATTTTAACGTCGGCAGGTAAAACGTTGCTTAAAACCGCACAAGAGGTGTTGCCTAAGCTTGCACAGGCAGAATTTACCTTGCAGGCGTTTGCTAAAGGGGAGCAAGGGCGTTTGTTTATTGGGGTGGAGTGCCATACGTGCTTTGAGTGGTTGTTGCCAATGGTGCGCTTGTATCAACAGATTTGGATGGATGTGGATCTGGACATTACCAACAGTTTAAACCAAAGTGCGCTGCAAAATTTAATTGAGCGAAAGTTGGATTTGGTCATTACGTCCGATCCTGTGGAGAGTGCACAATTGAGCTATCACTCACTGTTTGGGTTTGAACTGCGATTGTTGACCCCCGTCAATCACCCTTTGGCAGACAAACAGTGGGTAGAACCAAGTGACTTGGTGGATGAAACGTTAATTTGTTACCCCGTTTCGGAAGATAAATTGGATGTGTTTAAACGCTTTTTAAACCCCGCAGGACTCAAACCGAAAGCAATTCGTCACTCAGAAATGACGATGATGATGATGCAGTTGGTTGAAAGTCAACGGGGCGTGTGTGTCTTGCCTAAATGGTTAGTAGACTCTCAACCCGAGTTTGCCAACTTGCCGACCTTAAAGTTGGGCAAAGAGGGTTTGTGGTCAACGCTGTACGCCGCCACCCATGTTGAATCTGAGAATCAACCTTATATTGTTGATTTTATTGATAAGATGGCTTCTAAAATAGAGAGCCATCGAATGTAGAAAAAAATTAACTATCCTTTTTTTCAGGTGCGTCCATATTGTTAAATGCTTCGGCCATTTTAAGCCCTGTTAAGCCGTTGATGGTGCGCCATAAAAAGTAAAAAATGGCCATCATCATCAGCATAGACGGAATCGCAATCACGGGATAGCTGAGCAGGGTCAGTTGCCCCAACTCTTCATTAAACTCTGGACTGCCTGCTGGACTAACAACAATCCATGTTGCAAGAATGTAGTTCATCACAGCGGAGAAGAAAAAAGTCCCCCCTAATAAATAGGTTCCCATGAGCAAGCGGGATTCAAACTTTTGGGTGTTGTTGGACGCTTTGAGTCGATCTTCAATTTTATCAACTTGCATGATTTTTGGGTTGTAGAGTAAGGTTTTAATTAATGGGTAGCGGGTTTTGGTTGAAATAATTACCGCGAGCCCAATAATGCCTGGAATCGCCGCTTCTTTAATGGCAAGCCATTGCGTATTCAGCTCTAATAAACCAATGCCTCCTGTGAGCAGTACGCTAATTAAGCCGAGCAGTGCAATAAAGTTAAATTTACGATACTTAACCAGCTCATACAATCCCCATGCAATCGGGAACGCCAGCGCGGTAATTAAAGCCCCTGTTGCCCCAAGGTCATCGTCGCCACTGAGCTTCATTAAAATAACAGAAGGGATGACGATGCTCACCAGCAAGTCAATCATTGGGCGGGGTTTGTGTTCAGGAATGGTTGATGTTTTTGGGTGGTTCATTGCTTTATCTCTTAATAATACTTAACAGAACAGTGTTGATTTATTTTAGTAGGAGGGTTTAATATTTGAGTAATCCGCTGTTTTTTAGAAAGCTCCTTTTCGAGGTAGTCATAAATTTTCAGTCCTTCATGCCGATAACAGATTCCAAGTATTATAAAGATAGCTACTCCTATCAAGGTTATCCAAAAAATAATATTGCTACTTTGTAAAATAGTATTATTAATTTGTAATGCAATGATAAATAAAGTGCTCATTGATAGGAAGAATAAACGATCAGCGAGTTTTAATAGTGAATCAGCAAATTTTTTTTTTGCGTTTCTTGATTTATAATTTTTATAGCCCTTACCATTGAAGGCTTCTTTTAAGCATTGAAACATATAATTTTTTCTTTTTGTTAATGACTGAGTAAAAAGGAGTTATTTTAATAAGCGTACTACGGGATTTTTTTCACGAATCCAGCGCGTAATGCCATCTCGCACATTATACACTTGTGTGTAACCAAGTTTTTCAACTAAATGGCGTGCAAGGGTATCGGTACGATTGCCTGTGCGGCAGATTAAGATAACGGGTTGGTTTTTATCCACTTCTGCGGTAAATCGAGGTAAAAAATCGGGCTTTAAACGTCCGCTTTTGTCTACAAACGTTAATAAACGACTGCCTTCCACCACGCCTGTTTTTCGCCACTCTTCTGGACGACGAACGTCGTAAATAACAACCTCTTGTTCCAGCATGGCTTTGAGTTGCTCATTATTTAAGTTGGTGTAAGGTGGCTCAAAACAAGCGGATAGACTTAAAGAGAGAAGTAAAATACTTAAAATTTTAAATAACATGGTCAAACGAAGTTCCTGAATGATTTGTTGAATGGTGAATATTATTAAATGCTTATTAGATGATTACAAGTATTTTAGAGCCAAAAAAATCCCCCCCCCCCTAGAATCTACGAGTTTAGGTTTAATTTAGCCATTAAAAAGTCCATAAATTCGCTTTCAGCAATGTCTTGTGCTTTGTCATCACGACGATATTTATATTCAATCATGCCGTTATCCAGTCCGCGTTCTCCAATCACGATACGGTGGGGGATTCCAATTAAATCCATATCACTAAACATCACGCCTGGGCGTTCGCTTCGATCGTCAAATAGAACATCAATACCTTGATCGTGGAGTTGTTGATAAATGGCTTCTGCGGCTTCTTTAACACGAGGCGATTTATGCATTTGCATTGGCACAATCGCAACTTGAAAAGGGGCAATGCTTTCGGGCCAGATAATGCCTCGATCATCGTGATTTTGTTCAATGGCGGCGGCAACAACGCGGGTGATGCCAAGGCCGTAACAGCCCATCTCTAATATTTGAGCACGACTATTTTCATTTTGTACATTGGCGTTCAGCGCGGTGGAGTATTTATTACCAAGTTGAAAAATATGCCCCACCTCTATGCCGCGTCTAATTTGAATTTTCCCTTTGCCACAAGGGCTAGGATCGCCTTTTACAACATTTCGAATGTCGGCAATGAGAGTAATGGTTGCGTCTCTGTCCCAGTTTACGCCAGTGCAGTGAAAGCCATCTTCATTGGCGCCCGTTACAAAATCGGCTAAGTGTGCTGCTGTGCGATCAACAATGACGGGAATATTACGCTTGGCTAAATCCACCACGCCAATAGAACCCGCTTTGCAGCCCACCGCATTGGTGATGGCTTCATCCGTTGCGAGTTCAAACGGCTCGGCAACTAAATCTAATTTGCCTGCTTTAATTTCATTGAGTTCATGGTCGCCTCGTACCACCAATGCCACAACGGGAGCGCCTTCTTTTGCGCCTTTAACCAGCAATGTTTTAACCGATTTCTTTTTCTTGATTTGTAAAAAATTGCATACGTCTTCAATGCTATGTTGATTTGGGGTGGCAACGTTGCAGAGTTCTGCCGTTGCTTCGGCACGCGTGCCACGTGGGGCGAGTGCTTCGGCTAGCTCAATATTGGCGGCAAAATTGGAGTCTGTTGAAAAGGCAATGTCGTCTTCACCTGAATCGGCCAATACATGAAATTCATGCGACGCTTCACCGCCAATGGAACCTGTGTCCGCCTGTACGGGCCTAAAGTCTAAACCTATGCGGGTAAAGATACGGGTGTAGGCATCAAACATGATTTGGTAGGTCTCTTCTAAACTTGCTTGAGACATGTGAAAGGAGTAGGCGTCTTTCATTATAAATTCACGTGAACGCATGACGCCAAAACGAGGGCGAATTTCATCACGAAACTTGGTTTGAATTTGGTAAAACGTGACAGGAAGTTGTTTATAGCTGCGAATCTCTTTGCGCACAAGATCGGTAATGATCTCTTCATGCGTGGGGCCTAACGCAAAACCACGGTCGTGGCGATCGGTAAAGCGCAACAATTCAGCACCATAATCGGCTAAACGCCCCGACTCTTTCCAAAGTTCTAGTGGTTGTACCACGGGCATCAGTAACTCTTGTGCGTGTGTACGGTTCATCTCTTCTCGCACAATGGCCTCTACTTTACGTAAAACACGAACGCCTAAAGGCAACCAATTATAAAGCCCACCAGCTAAGGGACGAACAATACCTGCACGTAACATCAGTTTATGACTGATGACGACCGCATCAGAGGGGGTTTCACGGGTGGTAGCTAACAGTAAATTGGAGGTTCTCATGAAGAAAAAAGCCCTTAAAATTGTGGAAAGGTTGTGAAAAAATAAATTGCGCGTATTTTAACATGCGCCGATTATTGAGGTGATTAAAAATAGGCGATAAAAAAGGCCAGCCGTTTAATGGGCTAGCCTTTCGTATATCGTGGAGGGGTTCGATTATTTAGAGTAACGATTCAGAAGCTACTTAGCGTCGTTACTAAAATTTAAACCCTTTTAAGGCATCTTCTAATTGTTCTTTTACTTGCTCCTCTACTTTTTCTTTGGTTTCTTCAATCACTTGCTCTTTTTGCTGTTCAAATTTTTCTTTGTTTTCTTTAATAAAGGCTTCTTTTTTCTGTTCTAGTTCCGCTTTGGTTTTTTCAGCCAGTAGGCCGCTTATGTCCAGCGATACTTTGGGGTTGAGGTAGCTTCCTTTGAGTTTAATGGGAATGGTTAGCCCATTTAGGTTTTGAAGTTCTTCCCCCCCTTGGCCTTTATCTGAGGCAACGATTTTTGCGCGAACTAAATAGTTGAGCGACTCTTTGGGTAGGTTAATTTTACCGGAACCAGAAACCCTCATAAAAGGGATTTGTGCGCTGAGTTCTTGTGTTGTGATGACCCCTTGTTTGATGGTTGCTTTTGCAATAAAAGAGCTAAAGTCCGTTTGTAAGTTTTCTTTATTTGGCGGGAGTGTTTTTCCTGTCATTTTGGCTTGCGCTTCACGAATGGACTGAGCAAGGTTAAAGCCTTTAATAAACCCATCGGTTAAGTTGGTCGAGACGGCTCCGTTTAGATTTTGTTTAAAGTTGGCGATGCTTGAACCTGCGGTGGTGATGTTGAGTTCAACCGAACCAGTACCACCGAGTTTGTCTAAATCAGCAATGGCCATTAACGCATCGCCAATGGGAATATTTTGGCTATTGAGTTTAAACGAAAATTTTTGTTGATTGTTGCGAACGTCTACGCCAGCTTGTGCATGAACTTGCGTTTTAAAAATATCCATCTTAATGGGGTTCGCAATAATATTCCCCCTTTTTCCTTTGAGTGTAACCACGATGTTTTTAGGGTGTAATTTTTCAAAGGTAAGAGCACCGACTTTAATGGTTCCGTTTAAAGTGAGCTTTTGTAGCAATTCAGTAGGCAATACAATTTCAACTTCTTCAGAGGAAGGAGGTGTGGTCGGTTTTGATTGCTCTTTAGGAGGGGGGGGGGGTAAATATCGGTTTAAATCCAGTTTATTTAAATTTAAATCATATTTGATGTTTGGACGGTCAAACTGGCTAACAGAGGCGTTTCCACTTAACTGCGAGTCGTCTAAAGTGAGAGCCAGCGTTTTTACATGAATGGCTTGTGCTTTGGCATTAAAGTCAATATTGAGTGCGCCAGAGAACTTTGTAAGGGTTTGTGAATCGGCCATCTCGGGTAGGGCAATGTCCAACTGTTTAAACAAGGCTCTTAAGTTGGTTTCAGCAATGTTGAGCTGGGTACTGACTTGTGCATCTGAGGTAATATGAGTTGCTTTAACAGACCCTGTCGCTTCAACCCCCATGACGGTTAAAATCAATTGGTTTAAGCTGGCAGTTTGCTCGCTTAAATTAAGAGAGGGTTGCATGGTTAAAGAGGTGGTTTGCTCGCCATTGGGTACGGCATCCCCTGTTACATGGGTTTGCAAGTTAAATTGCTGTGCACTAAATGCTTGGGAAGACAGATCGCCTTTAATTTCATTAACATTCAGCTTACCTGTGATAGTTTTTAGAGGAAATTTCCCCCCCCCTATCACGTTGTAATCGACCGTTAGAGAGGGCAGGGTCAGTTGATTATTTTCAAGTGCTAAATTAAGAGTAGGAATGCTAAGTGTTTTTGTGACCTCTTTAACGGGAATACCTGAACCAGTGGTGGTGGTTTTGAGCATTAAGTTTTGTACGGCATAGGTGCCATTTTGTTCTATTTTCGCTTCAATATCGAGCGTTAATGCGGTGTTAATACTGGGTTCGGTCAATGTGGTTTCTGCGGAGAGCGCAATATTAAAAAACTCACCAAAGGTGATTTCACTTGTTGAAAAAGAGTGGATTTTAAGTTGAATATCCTGTTTGGTTTGTTGATCTTGCCAATGTATTGTGCCTTGTTGAATGTCTAAGCCACCAAATTGTAAATTGGCCAAGGCATCGAGAGGGTTGGTGGATTCCGTTGGCTTTTCTTCTTTGCTGTTCTCGGCTTCTTTATCAGCCTTAATAAGGTCTGCCCAGTTGGTAATGCCTTTGGCATCTTTTTCTAAATTGAGCGTTAGGCCATGTATGGTGAGAGTGTCTATTTCAAGTTTTTGGCTTAATAAAGGTAATATGGCGGCACCGAGTTGAACGGTTTCAATGTGTAAAAAGTTTTGTTGAGTGAATCCTGTGGCATTACTGAGCGTAGTATTTTCTAAATTAAGACCAAAGCGTGGAAAAAAAGAAAGGCTTAATGACTGAATTTGTAAATCACGTCCCGTCTCTTTTTTAACCAGCTCGGTAATTTCACCTCGATAGTCATTGGGATCCACCGTGGCGATAATCACACCAATGGCAACCACGGTCGTTACGACGACGGCACCAATAATTTTAAAGGTAAGCGAAAAGATATTCATGCCAAAGCTCCAGTGTGTTTTGCGTAGTTAAGGGCGTTACGTAATGTTAACAGAAGTGTAACGACTCAGCCAGCCCCAAAAAATGGACATTAAACATATATAAATTTACATTTTTTTCTTTGAGTTGAGCTTTGTTCAGGAACAACCATGAGTCGTTACTTTACATACTTTATTACATGCAGAGTAATTGCATAAACGTTATCTTGTATTCAATAAATTTGACCTTATTATAAATATAGGGTACTTGTAAAATTAACTTAAAGAGGTGTGCATTATGACCGTTAAAAAGCATGGATTATCCATTGGTATTGAGCGTGTTGAAAAAGATATTTTTGTTTCATTAAAAGCGGTGGGTAAATTGACCCATGAGGATTATGAAATTATTACCCCCATTTTAGATTCGGCTTTAGCCGAAGTTACCATGCCAAGCGTAAAGGTATTAATTGATGGCACAGAGATGGAAGGCTGGGAGTTGAGAGCGGCGTGGGATGATTTTAAACTTGGTTTAAAGCATGGAAAAGAGTTTGACAAAATAGCCATTTATGGCAATAAACACTGGCAAGAAATTACCGCCAAAATAG
>JAMOLY010000021.1 GCA_027068835.1 Thiomicrorhabdus sp.
GCTTTGGGGTATGTATGTAGAAACCTCATCTCAACTTTATTTGGATGAAAAGGTTACTATTGGCAAGATGGTTGGGTTTGTTAAACGTAAGGATAATAAGGGCGCGCGTATAGCATTTAGAGCTGGCAAACACCAAAATGCGATGTCACGGCATTTTCCTCGTGTTAGCTCGCTATTTACAAGAAACATTTAGATGTCTGTAAAGAGTGGAGCGATCATCTCCTAAAGAGCGAGCCATAGATGCAGTTCTTTCTCCTTGCTTCTAATTTGCGAAACAAGGCGTCTATTAATCTAGGGGCTATTCATTAATTCCGTATTCGTATCCAGTGATATAGTCTGTTAGATTGGCATAATTCTTGCTTACTTTTGATAGTAAATCCCAGTTTGTAACAGTGTTAGGTGATGACATGAGTGTCTACCGTTCGAAAAAGTTGGCTGAAGCTATAGCCAGCTACATCGAAAGTCGGTTAAAATTTAGGGCGGTTTTGTCGAGAGAGAAAAACGAACCGAAGTTCCCTCATTTTGCAGTTGTTCAGGGTGTAGAAAAGGAACTTGAAAGATCATTTGCCCAATTGCTTTCAACCCCACCAAAAGACTTGCAAGGTGCGATAGAAAAGTTAACGCTGATTGTTGATGAAGTGATAATGGAGAGCGAACTTACTAGCTACCATATCAAAGCGCTACGAAATATAATTGATGATCTAAATGTTTTGGCAAAAAAATAGGTCATACAAGCCAGTCGGCGTTACAATAATCATCTTGTTATATCAAGCCTTCTTTGATAGCTATCGCCACGACCTGTGCTAGGTTCTTGGAATATAGTTTTTCTTTCACACATTTAAATATAAATTGGATGGAGAATTCAGTACACCTTAATTCTTTGGCTATTTCCAGCATGGACTGACCACCAGCGTAAAGCCGTAAGCATTTTACCTCGTATTCAGATAGAGATGAAAATTGGTTGTTGGGTTGAGAGCGAGTCATTCGCGTTGCTACTCCAGTATCATATTAGAGCGTTAAAAGTTCCCCCAACTTAACAACCAAAGATTTCGATGGTTGTCGTTTTTTGTTTTCAATTTTAGAAAAATCATTCATCTCTATGGTAATACCCTTGAACCAATAGATGATGGTAAACTTCCATTGCACCATGGTTCATTCGTTTAGGTAATTGCCAATTTGGCTTGCCTTTTTTGCAAACTATGGTACCTTTTGTTGGTACCTTTTGTTGGTACCTTTTGTTGGTACCTTTTGTTGGTACCTTTTGTTGGTACCTTTTGTTGGTACCTTTTGTTGGTACCTTTTGTTGTAATAAGCGAAGATATAAAGTGATATAAATCAATGACTTATGGTCGTGTGTAACGTTTCCCTCTCCCGCTACCAAAATTTTCTAGTGAGTTAGCTGCGTTTTGATGAGAATGTGCTGTAGTGCGCCACCAAGTTTTCCATCATGTCACCTACTTTGGTGCCATGGTTAGAATAGGGCAATTGTATCAGAAGCGAGCATAGCATTTAATATAGTTGCCGTAATTTGTGATTAGCTGCCACTGCGATTTCATCGCCATCTTGCGGAGGTGATTAGTCTTTGATGGTCATAAATAATCTCATGCCGAGTCCACCGCGTTTTGCGTGGTAGGGTTCTAAGCTGTAGTGGTAAGCCTGCATAATGTCGTTAGCGATGGCAAGGCCCAGCCCTGTACCATTTGTGGTTTCATCAAGGCGTTTGCCGCGTTGTAGAATTTCTTCTAACTGACTATCTTCAACCCCAGGGCCATCGTCTTCAATCTCTAAAACCACACGATCATTGCGGATTTTTTTTGCGTAAATTGCAATGGATGTTTTTGACCATTTTTGCGCATTTTCAAGTAGATTGCCACATACTTCAACGAAGTCACCTGAGTCCATTTGTATCGATAAGTCAGCAGGAATATCTATAATCCAATTTATAGGCCGCTCATCGGTCAAACGTTCAAACGTGGCAATGAGCTTTTCAATCGTATCTTTAATATTGGTTTTTTTAGAGGTTTGAGGTTGGATGGATTGGAGTTTTGCTCGGGCCAATTCACGCTCAACATGTTGTCTCATGATGGTAATTTGTTGACGAAGGATTTGGGTGCTGTGGGTGTTGCCTTGGGCTTCCAAGCGGCGTGCCTCAGCGGTTAGAATAGATAATGGGGTTTTAAAACCGTGAGCCAAATCGCTGGCTCTGGCGCGTCCACGCTCGGCGGCTATTTCTTGGGATTTGATGAAGTCATTGATTTGCTTAATAACGGGCAGCACTTCTTCTGGATAAGAATCATCAAGGTTTTGACGTTCGCCCGACTGTAATTGAGCTAGTTCAGTTTTGATTTTTCTTAATGGGGCAAGACCCACAAAGACTTGGATTAAAACAGTTATGAGCAGTATGATGGCCAGTGTGCCAAGGGCAAGGGCGAGGTCATAGGAAAAATTATCGACGGCTTTGGTTATTTCGCTATGATCGAGGCTAACGATCATCAGGAAGAATTTTTCGCCGCTGCCTGCATCTAACGACACATATTGGACCATGGAGAACAATTCACTATCATCAGGTCCATTGATGGAATATTCTTGTAATCCATTGGCAGTTTTTATTTTGTTTGAGACGCCAAGTTTAAAATCCCACAGAGAGCGCGACTTTAATAGGCCGCCATCCTTGCTTGAAACCTGCCAATATAAGCCGCTGAATGGTTGGTTAAACCGTGGGTCTGATAAGGGCTTTTGAAGGGAAAGTTTTCCAGGTTTGTTTTCTTTTATAGATAAGATAAGCTGGTTGAGATGATTGGTTAACTCGGATTGAATCCGGGCTTCAACGTGTTTTTCAAATAGATTAGATAGGGCGAACCAAGCGACAACCAGTGCGATCGCAAATATGCCGACAGAAAGAAGAATAAGGCGACCTTTCAAGGTATGAAAGGTAGAAAGAGTTGATTTATTCAATGAAGTATCCAACCCCTCGGCGTGTTTGAATGAGACCTGTCCCGACTTTTTTCCGTAATCTTCCAATCAGAACTTCAAGAGCGTTTATATCTCTGTCATGGTTGATGTCATAAATATGTTCCATAATCTCGGTGCGAGATACCGTGCGCCCTTTATGATGCAAAAGATAGTAAAGGGTACGGTACTCCAGAGGAGAAAGAGACAAAGCTCTTCCCTTTATAAAGGCTTGAGCAGAGCGGCTGTCAATTTTTAAAATACCAGTTTCTAGAATAGAAGTTACATGGCCTTCTTTGCGGCGAATGATCGAACGCAGTCTGGCCATTAACTCCTCCATCTCAAAGGGTTTGGCAAGATAATCATCTCCGCCACTGTCAATGCCTTCAACTTTTTCTTGCCAACTGTCGCGAGCGGTTAAAATGAGGACAGGAAAAGTGCGGCCTTCGCGGCGCCAGTTTTTAAGTACGGTGAGGCCATCTTTTTTTGGCAACCCTAAATCGAGCACGACAGCATCATAATCTTCTGTGAAACCTAGAAAATCGGCTTCTTCGCCATCATGAGCATAAGATACTAGAAAGTTAGCTGCTTTTAAGGCTTCGCCAATATCGCGTGCGATTTCTAACTCGTCTTCAACAATAAGAATGTGCATGGGGCTAGTTCCTGTTGAAGTTGGTTTTTGAACGGCGCGAAGTGCCGTTTGATTTTGATCTGACAGGGATAAGAATCGAGCCAACTTTACCGTTGGGTCGAATGAAGGTTACTTTATAGTACGATACGCGGTTTCGCTTTGTGATGTTGGCATCAAGGAAACGCCCTTTGCCTGATTTTTTAAAGTTTCTAATCACAAGTGACAAAGGAGTTCTTT
>JAMOLY010000022.1 GCA_027068835.1 Thiomicrorhabdus sp.
GATTGAAATGTTGTTCGATATTCCTCTTTGGATAGCCCTAACTCTTCTGCAACGAGGCGGGAGGTTACGTGGCATTCGCAGTGGTATGGATCCCCATTATCGAGGTAGCGTTGCGGTACGCCGTGGTAAGATAAAACCAGTAGTTGTGGTTTTCCGTACTGTGCTTGATGTTCACGAATGCTATTGGCAAGGGCTTTGATGTAACCTATATGGCGGTGGTAGTGGTTGATAAAGCGTATTTCGGGTAGCCAGCGCCAAGTTTGTAACTCGGCGGTAACCGCATCAAATGTGGAGGCAGTGGTTGCTGCGGCGTACTGAGGGTAGAGTGGCAATACCAAAATTCGTTGGCACCCTTTGGCTTGTAGTGCTTTTAAACCGCTGGCAATGGAGGGGTTGCCGTAGCGCATGCCCAATGCACATTCTACACGGCCTTGAAAGTGTGGATGTACGGCGGTGGCAATGGCATTCACTTGGCGTTGGGTAATGTTTAAGAGCGGTGCCCCTTTCCCTTCACTGTCCCAAATGGTTTGATAGGCTTCGGCCGATTTTTCGGGACGGGTATTTAATATAATACCGTTTAGAATTAAGCGCCATAACCAGCGGGCAGGGGGGGGTTCGACCACGCGAGGATCCATTAAGAACTCTTTTAAGTATGGCTTTAGAGCTTCTTTGGTTGGAGCATCAGGCGTTCCTAAATTGGTAATTAAGATACCCGTTGCACTCTCCGCGCCATGTTGAATGTGTTGAATTCCTTGGTACAGCAAAACCCATCTCCAGTTTTTTTTAAATGCAATGGCATTTATTTTTATTGATGGCGAATATTGTAGAGTAAAATCTTTTGGTCGGGCAAAGGTTTTATGGTTTTGTTGGAAGGTTTTAATTGAAAAGGGAGTTTAGAGTGGTGCGCTTGAGAGGATTTGAACCCCCGACCCCTGCCTCCGGAGGGCAGTGCTCTATCCAGCTGAGCTACAAACGCATGTTTGAAAATTTGTTTGATATTATAAGGAGTTTTATGCGCTATATTGGTTTAATTGGAGTGATGAGTCTATTTTTTTTACAGGGCTGCGATCGCGTGGGATTGTCTGGTGACGTTGCGGAAGGAAAGCCTTTTCCTGAGTTGAAGCTAGTAACTTATGATAATGAGTCGTTTGATCTTCGGCAGCTAAAAGGAAAGGTAGTGGTTTTAAAGTTATGGGCGACTTGGTGTGGGGTTTGTCGTGAAGAGGCACCGAAATTTTTAGAGTTTTCTAAGCAGTTGGACGATTCGGTGGTTGTGATTTCAGTATCGGTAGATAAAAATTTAAATCTACCGAAAGAGTATTTATTGGACAATCCTGACCCTTTTTTACACCTTTTTGACCAAAGCATGGTGCAAACTAAACTGGTTTTAAAGGCGAATGTCATCCCTCAAACGTATATCATTGATCAAAAGGGCGTTTTACGGTATTACGCGGTGGGAGTCATTGAGTGGGATGCGCGTATGTTAACGAAAGTTCAAACAATTCAAAAGCAAGGGGGGGGGTAAAATATATTAATTTCCTCTTATATTGTAGGGGGATAAAAGGCTATTAAATAAGTATTTGTTTTTATTGAGATTTGGGCGATTTGGTGTAATTATGGTGATGGAGCTATAAAAAATATTTAGGCTGGAATGGGGTTCGTTATCGCCATTGTGCCTAGATAGCATAGAATTTTAGTATGAGTGTGGTAGTATCTTTTTTCCTGAAAAGGGTGCGTTCTGCTTTTGGTTTTAGGGTGTGAGACAGGGGTTGTGCTGAAGATGATGAGTCGCAATAAATGGTGGGTTGCTGTTGTGTTTACAGGTGCGTGGTGGTCTGTTTCATTAATGGCTGGTGCTCAAGTGAGCGTAGATAATTCGAGCAACTCGGTGTTGATTGTCGCTGAGAAGGAGAGTTCGACATCGGTGGCTCGCAAAAAAGCGGAAGCACATGCTGAGACGATGGACGAGCCAGAGTTTGGCTGGGATCCGCTGGATATCATTGGTTCTAAGCACGATCTGTCTGCTTTAAATGTGCGTGCAGGGGCTAAGGCAATGGAAGGCGTGGCTTATGACGATTATGGTTATGCTTGTGTGTATTGTCATGTTCCGCCTGAAGTTGACACAAAATCCAAAGAGCCTCAGCAGATAGCTGGTTGGAATCGAATTCGTTCAGATATGCGAGATTACACGTTGTATTCGAGTAAAACGTTTAATTCGACGGCTAGAATTCCTAATGAAGTAACCTTGCTATGCCTCTCTTGTCATGATGGAACGATGGCGGTGGATCAGGTTGTGAATACTCCAAGAGCTTGGAAAAGTGGCGCAAAAATGACGTTACATATGAAAATTAATTCAGGGACTGATTTAGATCATTGTGGATTATGCCACGATGGTTTTACCGCGCACAGTTTGGGAAATAAACATATAGGCACAGATATGCGTCGTAATCACCCTGTTTCAATTCGTTATCCAGGGTTAGGTGCAGGGGCTTCAGATTCACTTCAGTTGGCCTTTCATTCCCCTGTGGATGATTTTGGATTTGCTAATGGAGTGCGTTTATTTAATGGATTTGTTGAGTGTGCGTCTTGTCATAATGTACATGAACCAGATAAAGTGAAATTTTTACGAGTTAAACCGGAGTATTTATGTATTACTTGCCATTCATATTAAAGCGCTTATTGCCTGTTGCAACGGTTGTTTTGAGTGCGGTGCTTTTGTCTGCTTGCGGCACAAAAGAAGAGCTAAAGCCGTTTGTACCGCCTGTGTACCCAGCGGCGCCTGAGAAACCTCGTTTTATTTATGAACGTTCTTTGATGGGCAGTGCGGATGTACGAAAGTTGACCTCTGAAGAAAAGTTTAAGGCGATGGCAACAGGGGTGTCAACGGCTGAGCAAGGACTTATTAAACCGTTTGATGTGGCGGTGCGTAAGGGACGAGTTTATGTAACCGACACGGTTGCGCGTTCAGTGGTTTTGTTTGACATAAAAGGTAAGCGGTTTGTGGAGTTTGGTAACCGAGGTTCAAATGTCTTGTTGAAGCCGGTTGGTATTACCATCTCTCCTTCAGGAGAAGTGTTTGTTGTCGATCTTACAGCTAAAAGTGTTCTTGTTTATGATAAAGACGGGCAGTTTTTGCGTCAGTTTGGTTCTCCAGAAGAGTTGAGTCGTCCTGTTGATGTCGCCGTTAGTAATGATGGGCGCTATGCGTATGTGGTGGATACGGGAGGTGTTCGTAGCGATTGGCATCGTGTGGTTAAGTATGATGCAAAAACAGGTGATGTTGTTAAGATTATTGGTGAGCGTAGCTCAGGGGTGGGTGGATTTAATTTACCTATGACCATTGCGATTGACTCAAAAGATCGAATTTATGTTTTGGATTCGGGAAATTTTCGTGTTCAGCGTTTTAATTCAGAGGGTGAGTTTGACCTTACTTTTGGTAGGGTTGGAACTCGCTTTGGGCAGTTTTCTCGTCCAAAAGGCATTGCGGTTGATATAGAAGATAATGTGTATGTGATGGATGCTTCGTTTGCTAATTTTCAAATATTTAATGAGAAAGGGGAGTTACTCATGTTTGTTGGTCAGCGTGGATCTGATAATGAACCTGGTGTGTTTTCGTTACCTGCTGGAATTGATGTAGATGAAGATGGTCGAGTTTATGCCGTGGACCAGTTCTTTTCCAAAATTGAGGTATTTCGTCCTTATGGTATGAAACAGGGTGATGGACATGCAGGTGTTGCACCTCCTAAAGAATAATTTGAATTGAAAGAGAGAAAAAGAAGGTGTTATGTTAGAAGTTGAAGGGCTGGCCGCT
>JAMOLY010000023.1 GCA_027068835.1 Thiomicrorhabdus sp.
AAAATGGTTATGGACTTACAATAACGAACGACCTCATTCAGCGATTGGTGGTGTGCCACCAAGATACAAGCTGGAAAAGGTTTAATCTTCTACTTTTAACTTCGGTTATAAATGGGGGGATTACATAGGCTATAGATCCCTACAGCTTTATTAGACCACTACACACTCCACCCCCCACGCTTACGGTACTTTTTCTTATTGATGTAGTACACCGCCATTTAATTTATCTTTGTAGATAAATTGGTAAATCCATTCATGACTGATGTTAAGGTGATGCTTCAGATTAATTCGACCACTTATTTGTTCTGGGCTCCAGAGCTTTTTCAAGTAGTTAATAACAAGCTCCCAAGTCATAGAAGCTATCTTAGAGTTTACTTTGTTTGAGCGCCTTTTGATGGCTTGAGAGTGTGCAAGTAAAGGACGCCAGCCACGGGTTTGAATATTACGCCTAAGTTCTCGGCTAATTGTAGATTTATGGCGCTTTAGATCTTTTGCAATTTCTGTAATGCTATATCCTGCACGCTTAAGTCCATAAATGTGATATCTTTCTTCTAAGGTCAGTTGATAATATTTGCTCATTGGGCAACACCTCTTTTGCGTAGGAACTTAAAAGGTAGCTTATTAACTGGCCTTTTTCAATTCTCACGGGTGTTGCACTTACTAGTTGAATCTATGAACTAAAACAACCCATTCCACTGAACCTTAGATAAAAACACCCGTTAAAAAAACATTCCTTCAAGCACTTCAATTACTTCTTCTCTGTTCATTCCTGAATTTATAGCGCGATGATACAATAACTGTATAATTTTTTTATCCATATCAGAAAAACGTGTAACGCGACTCCATGACTGGTAAAAAATACTGTCTGAATAACGACGTGAATCTTTCATAAGTCCTAAACTTTGTGTTAACTCTTCATAAATTAAGTGATTACGTTCTATCTGTGAAAGGGTAGTGGTTGAAATTAATATTCGAGCTTGATAAATGTTATTTGTTAATGGATGCCACCATACCCAAAAGAAACCTGAGTTTCCATGTTTATAATTCGGTTCTATTTCACTGAATTGAGACTTGGGTACAAAGTAAACATTAATATTAGCGGGTTCCGTTGTAACCATTTTTATGGACAAACGAGTAAGGTCACTTAACTCACTCATCACTTGTTTTAATGTGTCAACATCCTTTTTGGTAGGGAGACCTTTAACCTGTATATAAATAGGTTGATTCCATTTTTTTATATTGGAGTGATGACTGCCAAATTCAGAGCCAAGTGCAATGTTTAAAAAATAACGATGCACAGGATCCGACGTTGTTGGTTGCACCGATAACACAGTACAACCGGACATCATAAATAGGAGTAGATAAAGTAAAAAAAAGCGCATAAAGCTCCCTGTGTAAAGAATTAGACAGAACCGTTTTAGACTTTACTCAAGACAGAAATGGCGAGTTTCAGGGGCTATTATTTGATGGCCGCTAAAACGGCCTGCTCAACTTGATCAATGGGGAGAGTGCCATCCACTTTAATGTATTTTAAGGATGGGTTTTCTTTACTGGCTTTTTGGTAGTAGTCAATTAAAGGAGCGGTTTGTTTGTGGTACACAGCTAAGCGTTCTTTTACGACTTGTGGTTTATCATCATCGCGTTGCACCAGTGCTTCGCCTGTTTCATTGTCTTTGCCTTTTTCTTTGGGTGGGTTAAATACAATGTGATACGTACGGCCTGACGACAGGTGTACGCGGCGACCTGACATGCGATTGATGATTTCAGTGTCGGGTACATCAATTTCAATGACCGCATCAATATTTACCTCCGCTTTTGCTAGTGCATCGGCTTGTGGAATGGTTCTTGGAAAGCCATCTAATAAAAAACCATTTTCACAGTCGGCTTGGGCAATGCGCTCTTTTACCATGCCGATGATAATCTCGTCTGAGACCAATTGTCCTGCATCAATGGCTTTTTTATCTGCTTTAATTGCGGCACGAAGCATGTCGCCCGTTGAGATTTGAGGAATGGAAAATTGCTTGGTTAAAAACTGAGCTTGTGTGCCTTTTCCTGCGCCTGGTGCGCCAAGTAAAATAAATTTCATTTGAATACCTTAAAAGTTTCTGAAGATTATAATTGCTGATTATTATACGATGTTTATTTGGGAGTCAACATGGTTTTAGATAGAGGGGGGGAGAAAAAAATTATCCCCCCCTCTATCTAGGTTGTTAAGCCTTTGTTTGCTCTAAAAGCTGCTTGATATAGGTTTCGGATTGCTTTAAATAGTGTCCACCAAATAGATTGAAGTGGTTGAGTAGATGATACAGTTGATAGAGCGGTTTACGTTGTGGGTAGCCGTGATCAACGGGAAACATTTCGTTATACCCTGTGTAAAATTCAGAACCAAAACCGTTAAACAGTTCGGTCATGGCAAGATCGGTTTCTCGGTCGCCATAGTAGCAAGCTGGGTCAAAAAAGACGGGTTCGCCTTGAGGCGTAAAGGCACTGTTTCCCGCCCATAAGTCACCGTGTAAAAGAGACGCTTCAGGCTGGTAATCTTGAAACCAAAAGGGCAACGCTTCAATCAATTGGCATCCTGATTGGTACAAGGTGTTGGGTGCGCCTTTAAGCTGACTTAGCTCCAGTTGAGGGAGAAGGCGGTGTTGACCATAAAAGTGAATCCAGTCGCTTGACCACGTATTGCGCTGTACCGTTTGCCCAATAAAGTTGTCTTCAAACCAGCCAAAAGGTAGTGATTTGTGGTTTATTTGCTGGTGCATAAAGCCAAGGTCTCGACCTCGTTGTGCGTCATCCCCTTCTTGGCTTAATTGAATAAATTCCATTAATAGCCATGCACTTTCTTCAAAAATTCCTGATGCATAGGGTGTTGGGCAGGTAAGAGTGTTGGATTGAAGTAGGGCGGTTAAGCTATGCTGTTCAGTTTGCAACATAGGCGCATTTTGGACGGCTGAACATTTTAAGAAGTAGTTTTTATCTTGGGTGTGCAGTTGATAAGATGTGTGACTGTCGCCGCCCTGTATGGCGTGTGCAGAGACGATGTGAATACTGGGCAACGTTTGTTGTTCCAATTGCGTATTGATTGAAAGGCTTAGATTTTTCCAGTCCATGTCTTGCTCCTATTCAAACAGCTCATCGGTGATAAACTCGATTTGTTTTTGTGAAACCTTAGGGATTTCTGGCGCGTATTTTTTTCTAAATAATTCAAATATCGCCCCGTCGGTTTCAGGCGGAACGGCTTCTCCTGTTTCGGGATCGATTTGAATATTTACTAGCCCTTCGGGTCGTTTAATGGACTCATTGGGTTCATTTTTTAACGCTTCTTTCATGTAACTCATCCAAATGGGCAGTGCCGCACGGCCGCCCACTTCACTTCGTCCTAGGGTACTTGGCTGGTCAAATCCTGCCCAAACGGTGGTGGCAATATTGGGGTTGTAGCCTGAGAACCATGCGTCTTTTTGGTCGTTGGTGGTACCTGTTTTGCCTGCGATGTCGAGTCGTTTCAATGCTTTGGCTTTTTTGCCTGAACCTATGTTAATCACGTCTTGCAAAATAGTGGTCATAATGTAAGCATTCAGTGGATCAATAATGCGTGGGGCGTTGCGTTCATCTCCTTTAATGCACTGGCTGTTTCGGCAGGCTATTTTTGGTTCGGCTTGATAAATGATGTCGCCATTATAATCACGCACTTCTTTAATTAAATAAGGGTCTACTTTGTAACCCGTATTCGCAAAAGTGGCATAGGCGGTCACAAGTTGCAGTGGTGTAAATTGTACGCTTCCCAGTG
>JAMOLY010000024.1 GCA_027068835.1 Thiomicrorhabdus sp.
CGGCTTGCTTGAGTATTTTCATTATTTGGCTGTCTGTAAATCGTGATGTTTTCATAAAATTTCCTGCCCGTTTAGGGTAATTGAAATTCTACTTTTAAATTCGTTTATTTTTCGGGGGGATTACAGAGAGTTACTTTTTGGACAGCTTTAGGACTTGAAAACGTTTTTATTTGTCCATACAAAGAGTGTAATCAAATAAAGTTTTAAGGGAGGGTATCCAGCATGATGGATAAATTTACCAGCCAATTTCAGTCGGCTTTAAGCCAGGCGCAAATGTTAGCGGTGGCCGAAGATCATCCGTTTATTGAGCCAATTCATATTTTGTCTGTTTTGGCCGATGAGCAAGCCAGTTTATTGCAATTGGCTAACATTGATAAAGTGCAGTTAAAGTCGCTATTGGCTGACAAAATAAGTTCGATGCCAAAGGTATCAGGCAGTCAAAGTGATGTTACATTGTCTAAGCAGTCGATTAAATTGCTGGGTCAAATGGATAAGTTGGCGCAACAAAAGGGCGATGCTTATATTGCAAGTGAACTGTTTTTTGTTGCTTTATTAGACAGCAATGATGTGGCGGCCACCTTATTTAAAAAGGCGGGTGCCAACAAAGAGGCTTTAAATCAAGCCATTGAACAAATACGAGGGGGCGAAACCGTGAACGATCAAAATGCAGAAGAGAACCGTCAGGCACTGGAAAAATATACCGTAGATTTAACGGCTCGTGCAGAGGAAGGAAAGTTAGACCCTGTGATTGGACGAGACGATGAGATTCGCCGTGCCATTCAGGTATTGCAACGCCGCACCAAAAATAATCCCGTATTAATTGGGGAGCCGGGTGTTGGTAAAACCGCCATTGTGGAAGGCCTAGCACAACGTATTGTGAATGGTGAAGTTCCTGAAGGCATTAAGAATAAACGTGTGTTGTCTTTAGACTTGGCAGGCTTGTTAGCGGGGGCAAAATATCGTGGTGAGTTTGAAGAGCGCTTAAAATCCTTGTTAAAAGAGTTGGAAAAAGAAGAAGGCAAGGTGATCTTGTTTATTGATGAAATTCACACCATGGTGGGTGCGGGTAAAACCGAAGGCTCAATGGATGCGGGGAATATGTTAAAACCTGCATTGGCTCGTGGTGAGCTACATTGTATTGGTGCAACCACTTTGGATGAGTATCGCCAAGACATTGAAAAAGATGCCGCTCTGGAACGTCGTTTTCAAAAAGTAATTGTGGATGAGCCGACCGAAGAGGATACGGTGGCCATTTTACGTGGACTCAAAGAGCGTTACGAAATTCATCACGGGGTGGCGATTACCGACCCTGCGATTATTGCGGCGGCACATCTGTCGCAACGTTACATTACCGATCGTCAGTTGCCCGATAAAGCAATTGATTTGATTGATGAAGCGGGCTCGCGTATCCGTATGGAAATTGACTCTAAACCAGAGGTGATGGATAAGTTAGATCGTCGTTTGATTCAGCTCAAAATGGAGCAGATGGCGCTTAAAAAAGAGAAAGATGAGGCATCTAAAAAACGTTTATTTATTTTAAAAGATGAAATTAAATCGCTTGAAAAAGAGTACTCCGATTTAGAAGAAATTTGGAAGCGTGAAAAAGCGGCCTTACAAGGCGCACAACAGTTTAAAGAGCAGTTAGATGCGGCACGTATTGAGCTAGAATCGGCTAGACGGTCGGGCGATTTGGCCAAAATGTCTGAGATTCAGTATGGAAAAATTCCAGAACTGGAAGCGAAAATAAAAGCCGCCGAGCAAGCTGAAACAGAAGCCGAAAACTCGGAAGAAACGCACCTATTAAGAAACAAAGTGACCGAGGAGGAGATTGCCGAAGTCGTCGCCCGTTGGACAGGTATTCCTGTCTCTCGGATGATGGAAGGTGAGCGTGAGAAGTTGCTTAAAATGGAAGCAGAACTTGGTAAGCAAGTGATTGGACAGGACGAAGCGGTTAAGGCGGTTTCGGATGCGATTCGCCGTTCGCGTGCGGGTCTATCCGATCCAAATCGCCCCAATGGTTCGTTCCTATTTTTAGGGCCAACGGGAGTGGGTAAAACAGAGTTAACCAAAGCGTTGGCTGATTTACTGTTTGATACCACCGATGCGATTGTGCGTTTGGATATGTCGGAATTTATGGAGAAACACTCGGTCTCTCGTTTGGTCGGTGCGCCTCCAGGGTATGTGGGCTATGAAGAGGGCGGTTACTTAACCGAAGCGGTTCGTCGTAAGCCGTACTCAGTTATTTTATTGGATGAGGTCGAAAAAGCGCATCCTGATGTATTTAATATTTTATTGCAAGTGCTGGATGATGGTCGCTTAACCGATGGTCAAGGTCGTACCGTTGATTTTAAAAATACCGTGATTGTGATGACCTCTAACTTAGGTTCTCATATTATTCAAGAGAAAGCCGGTAAGGCGACTTATGATGAGATGAAAGCCGATGTAATGGAAGTGGTGGGCGGTCACTTTAGACCCGAATTTATTAACCGTATCGATGACATTGTGGTGTTCCATCCACTGAATCGTGAACAAATTCGTGCCATTACGGAAATTCAATTGAAAGGCTTAAAGGCTCGTTTAGAGGAGTCGGATATTGCCTTGCACATTCAAGAGTCTGTGTTGGATGTATTGGGCGAAGCTGGATTTGATCCTCTTTTTGGGGCAAGACCTCTAAAACGAGTGATTCAGCAACGCATTGAAAATCCATTGGCTCAAAAAATATTAAGAGGGGAGTACCCTGCAGGTTCTAAAGTCTCTATTGAGTTAGTGAATGATGACATTCAATTTAACTAATATATAAATTATTGTTCTCTGTTAAAACAAAAAAACCGCCTAGCATGGCGGTTTTTTTGTTTTAAGGGGGGGGAATTATCCAAAAATATCAGCGGTGATGTTGTTAAACCACGAATGGGCGTATAACTCTTCACGTTTGCGGTCTTCGGCATTGTAAGGGCCTGTTAAGCCGCCTGAGCCTTTGACCTTAATGATCTTACCATCTTTATAGGCATAGACCATCGCCACCGATACGCCATCTTTGGGTGCAATAATTGAGTAACAGGTATTGACCCATGATGGATCAGGCATGGGCACACCATTAAATGAAGAGGCAATTGCCGCCGCACATACTTTGGCTTGTGAGTTGGCCGAATAACCCGATTTAGGCATGGGGGATGCAATGGAAGCATCGCCAATGACATGGATGTTTTTATGAATGGTGGATTCAAAGGTTTTGTGATCCACTGAACACCAATCTAAATCACCGACTAAATCAGTTTCAAATGCAATCGGGCCCGCTTTTTGAGGGGGAATAATATTCAGCACATCGGCTTTAAACTCTCCCGCTTCTGCTGTGACAGTTTTGGTTGCAACATCCACTTTACTAACAGCGCCTCCTGCTTCTTTACCAATCCAAGTAATGATACTTTTATCGGTGCCATAGCCATAGTGACGTTTCCAGCCATCCATAAAGAGTCCAAACTTAGAGAACTTTTCTTTAGGGTCTAAGATCACAATTTTGGAATTTGGCTTATGCTTTTTAAAATACGCGGCCACCAAAGACGCTCTTTCATAAGGGCCAGGAGGGCAACGGAATGGATTAGGGGGGGCAACAATTACAAAGGTACCGCCATCTTTCATCTCTTGCAGTTGCTTAAGCAACATGGCCGTTTGAGGCCCTGCTTTCCATGCATGAGGAATGGAGGTTTCAGAAACTTCTTTTGAGTAGCCTTCAATTTCATCGTATTTAA
>JAMOLY010000025.1 GCA_027068835.1 Thiomicrorhabdus sp.
CCCTCCATATTTGGCTCGCCACTTGTAAAAGCTAGCGCTACTCATTCCGTGATCTCGACAAAGATCGGTAACGGCAATCCCAGACTCGGCTTGCTTGAGTATTTTCATTATTTGGCTGTCTGTAAATTGTGATATTTTCATAAAATCTCCTGTCCGTTTAGGGGAATTGAAATTCTACTTTTAAACTCGTTTATTTTGCGGGGAGATTACAAGTTGGTTGTTTCGGGCGGTTTCGAGTTGGTAGAGGGTAAATCGTTTGCCTGAATCGTCTTCTTTGTAACGTCCGTAGGGATGGTAGAGGGGGTAAGTATTGGGTTCACCGCCTAGGCGTTCTTGATGCTTGGTGTGTTCTTGGTTGTATCGTGGGTTTTTAAAGGTGTAGTTGCGTTGTTTTAAGTCAGTTGAGCCAACGGTTTGGTGCCATTCAAAACTGTTTATGTATTGGGTTTTGATCGCGTTACTGGGGGTATTGTTGTATTTTATGTTTTGTGTTTTTAGGGGAGTGCCTAAGTTACTGAGGTTGCTTAAAATAAGTTGTGTACCCGCTTGGGTGTGTTTCCAGTAGTAAAATATGCCTTCTTCGGCTAATAGTCGGTTTATGAAGTGTAGATTGCTTTCTTGGTATTGCACGCAGTATTCTCGTGCGATGGGAGTGTCGTTCAATCTAAACTAGTGTTGTACCATGCCTTGATCATTAAGTATTTTGGCTACAATATCGGGCACGGTCTTTTGTTGAAAAATACGTGCATCAGAGGTAAGTGTAAGGCGATAAAGCTCGGGGCGTATACGAAGCGTGTAGTAGGCCCATCCGCCCGAGCGGTCATGCTTTGGATTATGCCGTGTAGGTAGCGGATTTCGGGGTCGTATTTATGTTTGATTTGTAGGGTGACGGTTTGGTCTATGTGGTGGCTGGGGTTGATATTGAAATCGCGGCTTGCGATGGTGGCAGTGCCTAGGTAGCATTCGGATAGGGATTCGTGCCATTCAAACTGGGTGAGTCTGAAGCGTTCAGGAGGTTGACTGGTTATTTGAATGGTGAATTCTAGGTCGTGCACTTGGCCACGTTGGGCGGTGTTCATTTGTGAATCCTTAGCGTTTGTTTAGTGTACGTATTTTTTTCGAGATTGGGAGTTTAGCATGGTGTTTTGTAGAAGGCTAGTGCTTGTATGGTCAAATAAGATTTGTATCCCTCTCTGTTTGTATTTGAAATACACATTTAGAATTTATGTGAGAGGGGGGGGGGAATTTATTTTGCAGTCAGTGTTTCAACACCATTTTTAGTTCCACATAAGAAAATATCAGCTGGACGTGCAGCAAATAGACCGTTAGTAACGACGCCTACAATGCTGTTTAGCTCATTTTCTATTGCGACGGGATCGGTAATTTCAAGACCGTGAATGTCTAAAATTAAGTTACCATTGTCGGTTACAAATCCATCACGTAATACGGGCTCACCTGCAAAGCGTTTCACAATTTCACGTGCTACATAGCTACGAGCCATTGGAATCACTTCAATCGGAAGAGGGAACTTACCGAGTACGTCTACTTTTTTGCTGTCATCGGCAATGCAGACAAACTTGTCGGCAACGGCAAGTACGATTTTTTCACGTGTTAAAGCGCCTCCGCCCCCTTTAATGAGGTTTAAGCTCGCATCGGCTTCGTCGGCACCGTCAATGTAAACCGAAATTTCAGCCACGGTGTTTAGGTCAAAGACTAAAATTCCGTGTTCTCTTAAGCGTTCAGCAGTGGCTTCTGAGCTGGCGACCGCGCCTTCGATAGTGCCTTTAATTTTGGCCAGTTCATCAATAAAAAAGTTTGCAGTAGAGCCTGTGCCTACGCCAATAATCGTGTCGGGCACAACGTATTCAATGGCGGCTTGAGCGACTTTTTGTTTTAGTTCATCTTGTGTCATATTGAGACCCTTTATTTTTATGTAATGCTTAGAGATAACCCTTTTTGGAGCGGTCTGAGCGATTACCATTTTATTGCGTTTATTTTGAGTGCGCTGATTTTAATCAATTGGCACGAGATTGTATAGGGGGGGATGCTTTGGAACGGTAAATTTTTAACCGCAGAGATGAATTTTTGGGGGTTTGCCTCCGAGCTGGACTGTCCAGATCGGAGGTATTTACAGGGTTATCTTAGGGATTAAGCTTAAGCATTACCTTGTTGTTTACGTCGGCGGAAAGCCATAAAGCCAACCATTCCTAGGCCACCAAGCATTAATGCATAGGTACTAGGTTCTGGTACAGGGCTAACTTCTAGGCTAAAGTTAGATACTTTATGCCAATCGGTTTTACCGCCCGTTGCAGCAGTAAAGCCAAAGTAAAAATCAGAGGCTTGGTAGTTTTCAATCATGAAATTATCAATATAGGTTTCGTCATCAATTTCGACAGAAATTTTACCATTGTCAAACTCAATATCAACATGAAGGGAAGATTGACTGCTTAAGTTGAAATCAACTTCTTCTTGAATAAGTTCATTATTTACAGAATTTTGAATAACGGCTACATGATTAGAGCTACCATTATCCCAACTGTTTTGGTATGTATCGAATTCAATAGCATATCCCGTCATGCCTGTAAACCCAAGATTTCCTCCACCCGTCGTAGATGCATTAGGATCGGTCACCCAAGCAAATGTTAAACCATCGGCCTCAGAACCCCAACCCATTTTTATGTCAAATTCAGCACTAAATGAACCGACATTTGCAAATGACATATTTGTAAAAGCACTGCCTTTTTGCCATGTGTCATTGGGCGTTAAAATAACACCATTGGGGACGTGTGACTCTTGTATATAGGCATCGCCTCCAAGTGCCATGTCGGTGTTAAAATCAATATAATCTTGCATTGTCGCTTGCGCTGACGTCGCTGAAATTAGGGCGACGGCTAGTATGGATGGTTTTAAATGTTTCATTGTAAAGTACCTGTTGAGCTTAAAATGGATATGTATCACTCTGTTTGATCTTGGTGATTACGGGCGCAATTATAGCTCTTTTTGAGACTTTATTTTACTTATTTAACTACTTATTTGGTCGCTTGATGAGCAATTTCCAACATCTCTTTAGCATGATTTAGTGTTTGTTCTGTTACGACTAAGCCACCCATCATTCTAGCAAGCTCTTCAATGCGCTGTTTTGTTGTGAGTTCGGAAACTTTTGTATAGGTTTGTTCATGATGCGTTTGCTTTTCAATTTGTAAGTGGCTGTGGCCGTGAGAAGCCACTTGTGCGAGATGGGTGATGGATAATATTTGTTTATGTTGTCCCAGTTGTTGCATTTTTTTGCCCACCACTTCGGCAATACCGCCGCCGATTCCCACATCAACTTCGTCAAAAATTAAGGTTGGTAGGCTTGCAATTTCAGCCGTTGCTACCTGTATGGCTAGGCTTATCCGTGACAGTTCGCCTCCTGAAGCAACCTTAGCCAATGGTTGTGGTGGTTGGCCTTTATTGGCGGTTACGTAAAAAGCAGCTTTGTCTAAGCCTGTTGCATTGGGGGTCTCCAATATATCTAAGCGCACCTCAAATAAACCATTGGGCATGCCGAGCGTTTGCATGCCTTCGGTAACAACCTTAGAGAGTTTTTTAGCGGCTTTTTGACGAGATTGTTGTAACTGTATGGCGTGTTTTTTAAACTGAATCCAAGCGCTTTCAATCTCCTGTTTTAACGTATCTAACGAGTCTTCTGATTGGGTAAGTTCTGTGAGTGATTGCTGTAACTGTTGTTGTTTGGTGGTTAAGCCGGATGGGTCAATGTTGTATTTTTTGGCTAAGCTAAAGAGTTGTGACAAACGCTCTTCTGTTGTGTTTAAACGCTGTGGGTCAAGCTCGGTTGCACTGGCGTGTTGTTGAATTTCCCCTGCGGCTTCTTGAATTTCAATCAATGCACTGTTCAATTGCGTTAAATTTGTTTTTAGAAGCGGGGTTACGTCGGCAATTTGCTCTAAGGCAAGCATGGCTTGATTGATTTTTTCAGCCGCACCTGATTCTTCTTCAATCGCTTCATAGGCCGTTTGGCAGGCATTTTGAATCTCTTTGGCGTGTGAGAGTTGGTGTTGCTCTTTAGAAAGTGTTTCAAACTCATCTTGTTTAGGCTGAACCTCATTAAACTCTGAATTTTGAAAATGCAGCAGTTCAAGCCTGTTTTGGTGGTCGGCTTGATTTTCTAAGAGGGTTTTTAATCGTTGTTGTAACGTTTGCCATGCTTGATGATGCTGTTGACAGGCCGAGGTTAAGGAGAGGTGCGTGGCATAGGCATCCAGTAAGTTAAGTTGTTTTGTATTGGAAAGCAGTGATTGATGCTCGTGTTGTCCGTGAATATCTATTAGCAAGTTACCGAGTTTTTTAAGTTGGCTGACGGGAACAGGACGGCTATTAATATAAGCCTTGGAGCGTCCTTCAGGGGTTACGGTACGTCTTAAAAAACAGTCTTGTTCATCGTCCAGTTCATGTTGTGTGAGCCACATCTGTACATTCGGTAGGTTTTCGATATTAAACTGGGCGGTTACATCGGCTCGTGGGGTGTTGTGGCGCACAAGGCTACTGTCGGCACGTTCGCCTAAGCTCAACCCAAGGGCATCGAGTAATATAGACTTACCTGCGCCTGTTTCGCCCGTTAGAGTACTGAATCCTGCGTGAAAATTAAGTTGTAATTTTTCAATCAGGGCTAAGTTTTGGATGGTGAGTTCTTGAAGCATTTTATGTATATTCTTTGGTTTTTTTGGAGTAAAAAATTAGGTTAAAGCTTATCGCCCCAGTGTAATTTGGCGCGAAGTAACTCAAAGTGATCGTGCCCTTTAGGGTGTAACATTTTAATGAAATTTTTATGACGAGTCACGCAGGTTCGAAAGCCAGCGGAAATGGTGCAGGAGACTTGACCATCGCAGATGATATTGGCCGTTCCATGACAGTGATCGGCATGAGGGCGCAGCTCAATCATGCTACGGCCCGATACCACATAAGGTCGTGTGCTCATGGTATGTGGGTTAATTGAGACTAGGCTTAACACATCCAAAGAGGGGTCTAAAATGGGGCCGCCAGCGGAGAGTGCGTAAGCGGTTGAGCCAGTGGGAGTGGATATAATTAGACCATCCGATCGTTGACTGTTTAAAAAGCGGTTGTCAACAAAGGTTTCAAATTCAATCATACGAGGCGATTCGGTTTTGTGAATGACGACATCATTAAAGGCAAGTTGATCAAACAGTTTTTCATCGTCTTTGTAGATGGTCACTCGAATTAAATTGCGCTCTTCAGATTCGTAAGAGCCTTGCATCATCTCATCAAGGGTATTAAGCATGTCTTTTGGGGAGATGTCGGTTAAAAACCCTAAGCGACCAAGGTTGATGCCTAGTATAGGTATTTTTTGATCAACGATTGAGCGTGCAACGTCTAAAAAGGTTCCGTCTCCACCAACAACGATTGCGACATCGATCTGTTTTGCCATGTGGTCTCGATCAATGATCTCAACGTCATAGCGTGTTTGAGGAAAGTCATGGCAAGAAGCAGAATCAAGATAAACGGTTTTTTCTAGTGCTTGCAGGTGCTGCACCAGTTTATCAATGGTCTCCCAGCATTGAATGCCGTTGTATTTCCCAAAAATTCCAAATGTTTCAAACATACGATTAAGACTCGTTAAATAAAATTATTAAAAACCCTTGAATAAACAGGGGGTCGCCTTATAATTTAGCAGTCATATTAATAGACTGCTAAGTGCGGTTAATACTTTTTGAACCCTAATCCGCAGATAGAAATATGAATTAGAGTGTAAGTAATTGATGTGCATAGTGAACGCAAAAAAGACAACTTCACCGTGTATTGGTGATACGTCATTTTTTGCGTTTGCTAGGCGCGTCAAGGACTTGCGCTATAAACAGATTTTCTATCTGCGGATTAGGGTTGAACCTAGGCTACCAGATGTTAAACGACCGTTCACAACTTTTGTTTAAAAACTTAATGGGATTATACCTCAATGAGGGAAAGCCGATCGGCTCAACCACATTGGCAAAATGCCCAGAGGTTGGATTAAGTTCTGCCACCGTTCGTAATGTGATGGCGGATTTAGAACAGATGGGGTTAATTCATGCGCTTCATACTTCGGCAGGGCGAGTCCCGACCGATAAAGGGTATCGTTTTTTTGTGGACTCAATATTAACGTATCAACCATTATCACAGCAGGGTGAAGCGCGTATTCGTGAAGAGCTTTCGTTAACATTTAGTCAAGATGCACTGATGTCCAGTGCCTCTCAAATGTTATCGGGTATTACGGGGATGGCAAGTTTGGTATTAATGCCAAATAGAGAGCAAGGCATTTTAAGGCACATTGATTTTGTGGCATTAGGTGATACGCGAGTATTGGTGGTGCTGGTGTTTAATGAGCAGGATGTTCAAAATCGAATTATTGAGCTGGATGCCGCAGTGACAGCGGATGAGTTAATTAAAGTGGCTAACTTCTTAAACGAACAATGTGTGGGGATGAGTTTAGCAAATGCCAAGTGGTCATTGATTGAGCGTATGAATCAAATTCGAAGCACTACCAATGAATTTATGCTATCCGTCATTGAGGCAACGGATACGGTTTTGACTGAACAGATTGAACAACAAAATCCTTTTTTAGTCTCAGGGCAGAGTAACCTATTAAATTATCAAGAGTTGGCCGAAACAGATAAACTGAAATCGTTATTTCATGCGTTCGAACAACACTCCGATATACTTGGAATTTTGGATAAAAGTATGAACGCTCAAGGGGTGCAAATTTTTATTGGCCATGAATGTGGTAATAACGTGTATCAAGATTGCAGTATCGTGAGCACGCCTTATGAAGTAGAGGGTGAAGTGTTGGGGGTATTAGGCGTGGTGGGACCCAGCCGAATGAATTATGAAAAAGTGGTGCCAAATGTGGATGTGATGGCAAAAATTTTAGGTTCACTCTTGAAAAAGTAGTGCAGAGCCCCAATTTAAAAAACAGTGTAAATATTAAATAGGAAAAGAATCGTGTCAGAAGATAAAACAAAAAAGCAAAATACTGAACAAGTTAACGAAGAAGGTATTCCAACGATAGATGAAGCGTTAGAAAACTCAGAAGAGGCGCTTGAGCAAGCGCAAGATGCGGTTTCTGAAGATATTGAAGCGTTATTGGCTGAATCACGAACGGAAGCGGAAAAGCATAAGGACATGGCGTTACGCATTCAAGCAGACATGGAAAATTTACGCCGTCGTACTCGTTTGGATGTTGAAAATGCACATAAATATGCATTAAATAAATTTGTTGATGCATTGGTTCCCGCTATGGATTCGATGGAAATGGGGATGGATGCGGCCTCTAAAGAGGATGCCTCGGTTGAAAGTATTCGTGAAGGCATTGATATGACCTTTAAGCAATTGCTTGATGTGTTGGCTGAGTTTAATGTTGAGCGTATTGATCCTAAAGGAGAAAAGTTTGACCCTCAGTTTCATGAAGCGATGACAATGATTCCATCGCCAGAGCATGAAAGTAATACCGTAGTGGATGTGATTCAGAAAGGGTACAGCCTAAACGAAAGGCTTATTAGGCCAGCACGCGTGATTGTGGCGCAATAAATTTTTAAGACGCTCTTGAAAAATTAACTTACAGTCTTATATAAACAGCAAGATTAAGAAAAAGAACTTTGGAGAAAAATAAACATGGCTAAAATTATTGGTATTGATTTAGGAACAACCAACTCGTGTGTTGCGGTAATGGAAGGCAAAGAAGTTAAAGTCATTCCAAATGCAGAAGGCGCACGTACTACTCCTTCTATTGTGGCTTATACACAAGACGGTGAAGTATTAGTCGGTGATTCAGCAAAACGCCAAGCAGTAACGAATCCAGAAAATACGTTATTTGCAATTAAGCGTTTGATTGGTCGTCGTGCAGATGATGAAGTGGTTAAAAAAGATAAGGATATGGTTCCTTACTCGATTGTTGCGGCAGATAACGGCGATGCATGGGTCGAAGTAAATGGTGAAAAACTATCGCCACAAGAAGTGTCTGCTAAGACATTGATTAAAATGAAAAAAACAGCAGAAGACTATTTAGGTCACGAAGTCACCGAAGCGGTGGTAACGGTTCCTGCTTACTTTAACGATGCACAACGTCAAGCCACTAAAGATGCAGGTAAAATTGCAGGGTTAGAAGTGAAGCGCATTATTAACGAGCCAACGGCTGCGGCATTGGCTTATGGTATGGATAAAGTCACCAAAGACAGCACCATTGCCGTTTATGATTTAGGGGGGGGGACATTTGATGTATCCATCATTGAAGTCGCAAACCTTGATGGCGAAAAACAAGTTGAAGTGTTGTCTACCAATGGAGATACCTTTTTAGGGGGGGAAGATTTTGATAATGCAATCGTTGAATACATTGCAGAAGAGTTTAAAAAAGATCAAAATGTTGACCTTAAGCTCGATAAGTTGGCGTTACAGCGTGTTCGTGAGGCGGCAGAGAAAGCAAAAGTTGAACTGTCATCTCGTGAGCAAACCGACATTAACTTACCCTACGTGACGGCGGATGCGACAGGTCCTAAACATTTAAATATGAAAATTACCCGTGCTAAGTTTGAGTCTTTGATTGAAGACTTGGTTAAACGTACCATTGAACCTTGTAAGATGGCATTAAAAGATGCGGGTTTGTCTACCTCTGATATTGACGATGTTATTTTGGTGGGTGGTTCAACGCGAGTACCGATGGTTCAAGCGGCAGTTAAAGAGTTCTTTGGTAAAGAGCCTCGTAAAGATGTAAACCCTGATGAAGCGGTTGCCATGGGTGCAGCGATTCAAGGTGGTGTACTTTCGGGTGATGTAAACGACGTACTTCTTTTGGATGTAACACCATTATCTCTAGGGATTGAGACAATGGGTGGCGTGATGACGAAGTTGATTGAGAAAAACACCACGATTCCAACACGTAAATCGCAAGTGTTCTCAACAGCGGAAGACAATCAAGCGGCCGTAACGATCCATGTAGTACAAGGGGAGCGTGAAATTGCATCGGGTAACAAGTCATTAGGACAGTTTAACCTTGATGAAATTCCACCCGCACCTCGTGGAACGCCACAAATTGAAGTAACGTTTGATATTGATGCGAACGGTATTTTAAATGTATCAGCTAAAGATAAAGCGAGCGGTAAAGAGCAACACATTACTATTCAAGCCTCTTCAGGTTTATCGGACGATGAAGTGGAAGCGATGGTAAAAGATGCTGAAGCGCATGCGGAAGAAGATGCTAAGTTAAAAGAGTTGGTTGAAGTTCGTAACCAAGCGGATGCGATGATTCACGGCACACAAAAAATGCTAAAAGATGCCGGTGATTCTGTCTCGGACGCTGAAAAATCAACCGTTGAAGAAGCCATTAAAGCGGTTGAAGAAGCCATTAAAGGGGGAGATAAGGCAGCGATTGAAACCAGTGTTGAAAAATTAGCGGAAGCCAGTAAATCGATTGCTGAAAAAGCGCAAGCGAAACAAGCCGAAAGCGGTGATGAAAAACCTCAAGGTGATTCAAATAAAGCCGATGATGATATTGTCGATGCCGAGTTTGAAGAAGTAAATGATCCTAAAAAATAAGCAGGTACGTTTGATTTAAAACGTTATAATTCGGGCGATTCAATAGTGAATCGTCCGTTTTTATTTTAAATAAATTTTTAGATTTTAAGATTTATTTAAAATACCCCCCCCCCTCTTAACCTAGTTAACAGTATGAGAATTTGATGAGTAAGATTTGTTATTACGAAATTTTAGCGGTTTCTAAAACGGCTTCTGACGGTGAAATTAAAAAAGCCTATCGAAAAATGGCGATGAAATTTCATCCTGACCGCAACCCAGACAATAAAGAATCCGAAAATAAGTTTAAAGAAGCTTCGGAAGCATATGAAGTGTTATCTGACTCACAAAAGCGTGCTACGTATGACCAATTTGGTCATGCAGGGTTAGAAGGGCAAGCAGGGGGTGGTTTTGAAGGTGGATTTGGTGACATTTTCAGCGAGATGTTTGGCGGTGGTTTTGGCGGACAGCGTGGGCCACAAGCGGGTGCAGACTTACAGTATGAGTTAAAAATTTCGTTAGAAGAAGCGGTTGCGGGTACCTCGGTAGACATTCGTATTCCAACCAAAGATTCGTGCGATGCTTGTGATGGATCGGGGGCTGAACCTGGCAGTGCCGTAGAAACCTGTCCAACGTGTCATGGTGCTGGTCAGGTACGAATGCAACAAGGTTTTTTTGCGGTTAACCGCGCTTGCCCGAGTTGTCATGGTTCTGGAAAACGCATTAAAACACCGTGTAAAAAATGTCGTGGTGAAGGCTTTACGCATGGTCATAAAACCTTATCGGTTAAAATTCCAGCAGGGGTTGATAATGGCGATCGTATTCGTTTACAAGGTGAAGGCGAAGCGGGTGAGTCTGGTGCACCGCGAGGTGATTTGTATGTTCGCATGAATATTAAAAAACACGCTATTTTTGAGCGTGATGGTGATACATTATATTGTGAATTGCCCATGAGTTTTTCAACGACGGCACTGGGTGGAACGGTGGATGTACCGACATTAGGTGGGTCAGCTAGTTTAAAAATTCCAGCAGGCACACAATCAGGGCAACGTTTTAAACTTGCGGGTAAAGGGGTTAAATCGGTTCGTTCTTCTCGTGTGGGCGATATGATTGTGGAAGTACACATTGAAACGCCAGTGAAATTAACAGCGCGTCAAAAAGAGTTGTTACAGGAGTTTGATGAAAGCCTGAAAGGAAAACATCATAAGCAACACAGCCCTAAAGAACATGGTTTTTTTGATTCTGTAAAGTCATTCTTTACGGGAGATGACGCAAAAAAAGATAAAGATGACGGCCCTTGGAAGTAATGGTCAAAAAGGATTGAAGATGATGAGAGTTGCAATCACAGGAGCTTCTGGCCGAATGGGTCGAAACTTAATTGATGCCGTCAATCAAACCGAGGGCTTAACTGTCACGGCGGCGATTGAACGCCCTGAAAGCAGTTTAATTGGTGCTGATGCAGGTGAGTTAGCGGGTATTGGGCGTTTGGGTGTTGTGGTAGTGGATTCGCTTGAATCGGTAGTAAATAATTTTGATGTGTTGATTGATTTTACCGTTCCAGAGGCAACCGTTCACAATTTGGATGTTTGTGTGGCACAACAAAAGAAAATTGTCATTGGTACCACAGGATTTGAGCAATCGGGCTTAGATGCTATTGATCGAGCAGCCGAATCCATTGCGATTTTGTTTGCCGCCAATTACAGTGTTGGGGTCAATTTATGCCTTAAATTGCTTAAACAAGCAGCCGAAGTGTTAAATGATGATTACGATATTGAAGTGATTGAGGGACACCATCGCCATAAAATTGATGCCCCTTCGGGCACCGCACTGCGAATGGGTGAAGTGGTTGCCGAAGCACTTGGTCGAGATTTAAAAACCTGTGCCGTGTATGGTCGTGAAGGCATTACTGGCGCTCGCGATCCAAATACCATTGGGTTTGCCACGATTCGTGCGGGTGATATTGTCGGAGACCACACGGTATTATTTGCTACTGAAGGGGAGCGTGTGGAGATTACACATAAAGCCTCAAGCCGTATGACCTTTGCGAAAGGTGCGGCACGTGCTTGTAATTGGTTGATGAATAAAGAGAAGGGTTTATTTGATATGCAGGATGTATTGAATTTACGATAATAGAATTTGGTTTTTATAACGTTTCAGTAATAAAAAAAAGGCTCTTTTAGAGCTTTTTTTATCGCTGAAATTTGAGCGTGTTTTTTAAAGCGCTTCGACCCCAGTTTCTTCCGTACGAATTCGAATGGTTTGTTCGATGTTGGTGATGAAGATTTTTCCATCACCAATTTTTCCCGTTTGTGCGGCATTAATGATGGCCTCAGAAGCGGCGTCAATAATCTCGGATGCAACGGCAATTTCAATTTTTAGTTTGGGCAAAAAATCCACCACGTACTCGGCACCACGGTACATCTCGGTATGGCCTTTTTGACGACCGTAGCCTTTTACTTCGGTCACGGTCATGCCATGGATATTAATCTCGTGCAGTGCGTCACGCACATCGTCTAATTTAAACGGTTTTATGATTGCGGTAATTAGCTTCATGTTAACTCCTTAACTAATGGTTTTAAGTTTGTCATCTTCCATGATCTCATGTGCGATATCGTCAGAAGTGTCTTGTTTAATACTTGGATAACTTACTAAATGCTCGCCCATTTTGATTGGGGTGCCAGCAATGATATGCCCTAATTCTGGCAGTTGATTTTCTGGGGTTAAGAGTACCACAGTTGAGCCCATATTAAAGCGACCAACTTCATCGCCCTTGTTAAAGGTCAAGTTTGCGTCTGAATAATCCCAATGCTGAATGGTGGGTTGATACTCTGGTGTGATTTTTCCCTCCCAAACCGTTTGCATACTGCCGACAAAAATGGCTCCCACCATAATAAGACAAAATGGGCCGCGTTCATTTTTAAAACGAATGACGAGTCGTTCATTGCGAGCAAATAGGCCATCAACATTACGAACCGTAGCAGGGTTTACGGCAAATAGATCTCCAGGTACGTAAGTCATCGAGAGCAGCTTTCCTGCGTCTGGAATGTGAATACGGTGGTAATCTTTTGGTGAGAGGTAAATCACAGCAACTTCACCATTTTCAAAGGTGTTGGCATAGCTTATATCACCGCCTACAAGAGCTTCTATGGTGTATGGGTGGCATTTAGCTTGAATGATTTGATTGCCTGTAATATGTGAGGATTGGCTGATTACGCCATCAACGGGGCTAACCCACGCATTTTCGGTAGGGTCAATTGGGCGTGCTTCGGGCTTTAATGCACGGGTAAAAAAATCATTAAAGTGGCGGTAGCTGGTCAAATCTTCATTAGCAGCTTCGCTTACATTGATGCCGTAAATTTTAGTGAGCAGTTTAATGGTATTGCTTTTAATCCATGGGGTTTCCACTTGCATAAACCAGTGCATTCCAGATGACAAAAGGTGTTTGGGAATAAAGTATTGTGGGGTGACTTTAATAAAATCTGAAAAACTGATCATTTTTGAAGGCTTCCGAAGCGTTTAAGACGCTATTTATTGATTATAATCGAGTGATTTTAATGTATAATTCGCGCAATTAATAGAAGAATTCGATAGGAAAAAAATAATGTCCGAGATTAAAAAGGTTGTTTTAGCCTATTCTGGTGGTTTAGATACCTCCATTATTGCGAAGTGGTTGCAAGATGAATATCAGTGCGAAGTGGTTACGTTTACCGCCGATATTGGTCAAGGTGAAGAAGTTGAACCCGCGCGTAAAAAAGCCGAAGCGATGGGCATTAAAGAGATTTACATAGAAGACCTACGTGAAGAGTTCGCACGTGATTTTGTCTTCCCTATGATGCGTGCTAACGCCATTTATGAGGGCGAATATCTTTTGGGTACGTCAATTGCACGCCCATTGATTTCAAAGCGTTTGGTGGAAATTGCGCAAAAAGTCGGTGCCGATGCGATCTCTCATGGGGCAACCGGTAAAGGCAACGACCAAGTACGTTTTGAATTGAATGCCTATGCCTTAATGCCCAATGTGCATGTGATTGCCCCTTGGCGAGAGTGGGATCTGCTGTCTCGTGAAAAGCTGATGGCCTATGCTGAAAAACATGGCATTCAAGTAGAGAAGAAAAAAGGGCAGAAATCCCCTTACTCAATGGACGCGAATTTATTACACATCTCTTATGAAGGTGGCGTGATTGAAGACCCCGCCAATGAGCCAGAAGAAGATATGTGGTTATGGACCGTTTCACCCGAAAATGCACCAGATAAAGCCACCTATATTGATATTGTTTATAAAAAAGGTGATATTGTTGCCATTAATGGCGAAGAGATGTCGCCTGCGACCGTGATGGAGACCTTAAATAAAGTCGGTGGTGCCAACGGAATTGGTCGTGATGACATTGTTGAAAACCGTTTTGTAGGCATGAAGGCGCGTGGTTGTTATGAAACACCAGCGGGAACCATCATGTTAAAAGCGCATCGCGCAATGGAGTCGTTAACGTTAGACCGTAATGCAGCGCACCTTAAAGATGAGTTAATGCCTAAGTACGCTGAGATGATTTATAACGGATTTTGGTTTGCGCCAGAACGTGAAATGTTACAGGCGTTAATTGATCACTCTCAAACTTATGTAACGGGTAATGTGCGCCTTAAATTGTATAAAGGCAATGTGGTTGTTGTTTCTCGTACCTCAGAATACAGCTTGTTTGATGAGGATATTGCTACGTTTGAAGAAGACGGCGGCGCGTACGATCATAAGGATGCTGAAGGCTTTATTAAATTGAATGCGTTACGATTGAAGACGGCAGCTAAAAGACGTAAATAAAACAGCTATTTGTACCTGTTATTTAAAGTGAAAACAGCGTTGATTTCAACGCTGTTTTTGTTTGTCACCATTTTTTTATAATCAATAAATAGGGGGGGTAAATTTATGAAATCGCTTAAAGATCCAACGTTTTCAGAGCTGTTAAAAAGCCCTTTCTTAATGTTAGGCTTTGGGTTTGGTTCGGGTTTGGCCAAAAAAGCACCAGGAACCGTAGGCACCTTGTTGGGATTAGTACTGTTTATTCCCCTTCTTTTGTGGAGTGAACCCGTTGCTTGGTTGGTCTTATTGGCGGGTACGTTATTTGGCAGCCTTATTTGTGGCAGGGCGTCCGAGCAACTTGGAGTACACGACCATGGCGGGATTGTCTGGGATGAATTTGTCGGTATCTGGATGGTGTTATTGTTGCTCCCTGAACAGAATGTTCTTTTTTGGGTGTTTGCATTTATTACCTTTCGCCTATTCGATATTTGGAAACCTTGGCCGATTCGTTGGATTGACCAAAAAGTACACGGTGGGTTTGGCATTATGCTGGACGACGTGTTGGCGGCCGTATACGCCATAGGAGTGATTTGGTTGTATCATTTTTGGATGGTATAAAATTTTCTCCCCCCCCCCCCTTTAATTTAAAGCAGGAGCTATTAGTCGTATGGGTCGTATTGTTAAATTTATTGTCGTTACTTTATTAGCCTTATTGGTCTTGATTTTTGGTGTCTTTAAACTGGCGTTTAAACTGATTAGAAGTCTGATCGATTTAGGGCGAAATGCCTATGGATCGGTTAAAAACAGCGATGGTTTTGCGGATGCTTATAAAAACTTTTCCAGTAATGAATATTCTAAAAGTCGGCTATCAATTCCAGAAGAGGTCATTGCCTTAATGGCCAAAGTCGCCAAAAGTGATGGGCAGGTCAGTAAGATTGAAGTGGAGTTTATGAGTGACACCATTAAATCCATGCTGGCAGGAATGAAGCAAGCACGTGTACCAGCTATCTTAATTGAAAGCACCAAGAAAAAACTGTTTTCGTTGGCCAATAAAGCCAAAGACGACCAACAATCGATTCAGTACTACAGTCAGTCTTTGAGTAAAGCCAATGAGCAAGTGCGAGCGGGGGTCTTTTTTCAATTGATTACCTTTGCTTCGTTAGATGGCCTATCGGATAATACACGCACCGTGGTGATTGAAATTGGCGAGACCTTTAAGTTCAGTGAAGAACAGATTAAGAACATGATTTCTCAAGTGATGGGTGGGGGACAAACGGGTGCGTATCCTTTTGATAAAGACCCCTATAAAGAGCTGGGTTGTTCCGAAAATGACGAGTTTATTGTGATCAAAAAAGCCTATCGAAAATTAGTTAAACTACACCACCCAGACTACATGCAAGGTCAAGGGATGGACGATGAAGGCATTCAAAAAGGCACCGAAAAAATGCAAGATATTAATGCCGCATTTGAAGAGATAAAACGAAGAAAAGATGTTTAATATGAAGGCAGTACATTGAAAAAGAAAAGTGGTTTATTATTGATTTTGGCATGGGTCATGGGTGCGATTGGATTGATTCTAGGTCTTTGGTTAGAGCCACTGTGGTTTGCTCGTTTTGGAAGTTTGGTGGTACTATTTGCCGCGATGAGTGAGTATCGTTTGCTGCACGGTGAATTGAATCGTCTATATGATCGTTTGGAAAAAGTTGATGCGGACATGGACATGCCCGACTTAACCCCTTCTAAATGGCACATGAAAAAAGTATGGATTTCACATATTACCTTGGTATTAGGAACTTTAATTTGGGGCTTTGGGGATTTGTTGCTTTAATTTTTCCCTCCCCTTCACTCGTGCAAAGGCCTCAATATGTTAGAATATTGCCAAATTAAATTCTTATTAGGAGAAAACTCACCATGTTAGATGCTTACCGTAGTCATGTTGCCGAACGTTTAGAAGAAGGCTTGCCACCGTTGCCTTTAAATGCTGAACAGACGGGGCAGTTGGTTGAGTTAATGAAAAATCCACCTGCGGGTGAAGAGACGTTCTTGCTTGACTTATTAACCCATAGAGTTCCGCCAGGGGTCGATGAAGCCTCTTATGTTAAAGCTGCCTTTTTAGCAGATATTGCGAAAGAAACGGCCTCAACACCACTTATTTCAACGGTTGAAGCCGTGATCTTATTGGGCACAATGTTGGGTGGTTATAACGTACAGCCGTTAATTGAGTTATTAGATAGCCCCGATTCGAAGGTAGCTGAAGTAGCTGTTGCTGCATTATCTAAAACATTATTGGTTTATGATGCGTATCATGATGTGGTTGAAAAATCGAAAACCAATGATTATGCGATGCAAGTAATGAAATCATGGGCAGAAGCCGAATGGTTTACGGCTAAGCCTAAAATGCCTGAAGAGATTACGGTCACCGTCTTTA
>JAMOLY010000026.1 GCA_027068835.1 Thiomicrorhabdus sp.
AAAACAGGATGGCGACAAAACATTGCAAATTGCTTATTTTAGGAACAGGCCCTGCTGGCTACACGGCCGCCGTTTATGCCGCGCGTGCCAACTTAGAGCCTGTAATGATTACGGGATTGCAACAAGGCGGCCAACTGACCACCACAACCGAAGTGGATAATTGGCCTGGCGATCCCGAAGGATTAACGGGGCCAGATTTAATGCAACGCATGCAAAAACACGCGGAACGTTTTGGTACGGACATTATTTTTGACCACATTCACACCACGGAGTTAACGAAAAAACCTTTTAAGTTGATTGGTGATTCAGGTGAGTATACCTGTGATGCGCTTATTATTGCCACGGGTGCATCTGCTAAATATTTAGGGTTGGAGTCTGAAGAAGCGTTTAAAGGCAAAGGCGTTTCAGCTTGTGCAACCTGTGACGGTTTCTTTTACCGCAATCAAAAAGTTGCCGTAATCGGGGGGGGAAATACTGCTGTGGAAGAAGCGCTTTACCTCTCAAACATTGCATCCGAAGTGGTGATTGTGCATCGACGTGATAAATTTTCATGTGAAAAAATTCTTGCCAAACAGTTATTTGAAAAAGCAGAGAATGGCAACATTACCATCGAGTTTAATAGTACTTTAGACGAAGTACTTGGAGACAATATGGGCGTAACAGGCATGCGTTTAAAAAGCATGAAGGACGATACCACCAAAGAAATTGAACTCTCAGGGGTCTTTATTGCCATTGGACACACGCCAAATACGGGCATATTTGATGGACAACTGGAGATGGAACATGGCTATTTACACGTGAACAGTGGACTTAAAGGCAATGCAACACAAACCTCTATTGCGGGAATATTTGCTGCGGGCGATGTTATGGATCAACACTACAAACAAGCCATTACCTCCGCGGGAGCTGGTTGTATGGCAGCATTAGATGCTGAAAAATACCTAGAAAACTTGTAGTTAATTCTTAGTAACAGAAATTTTTAATTTTACATTTTAAGCAAAAACACCTATTATCTTAGTGCTAAAATTTATTTAACCCCTTTTAATTTGGAAACGTTCATGAAAAAAATATTACTGGTCTCTCTTGGCCTTGCCTTAAGCTCATCCGCCTTTGCAAACAAAGAATTAATAACTCTCGAACAAAAAGCCAGCTATACGCTCGGCGCAGACATTGCGAAAAATTTTCGTGCTCAAGGCCTTGAAATTGATGTGAAGTCTTTTTCTCTTGGCTTAGATGATGCATTGCAAAATCGCACGCTTAAACTGACCGAAGAAGAGATGATGTCGGCCATCAATACGGTTAAAGAAAATATGCAAAAGCAACAGCTGGAAAAACAACAGTCTCTTGCCAGAACCAATGTAGACGAAGGAAAAGCCTTTTTAGCTGACAATGCAAAAAAAGAAGGCGTCACCACGTTAGACAGTGGCGTTCAATATAAAGTCCTTACCAAAGGAGAAGGTAACTCACCAACGGCAGAAGATACCATCACCGCTCATTATCGCGGAACCCTACTGGATGGCACTGAATTTGATAGCTCTTACCAACGTGATGAACCTCTAACACTTCAAATGGGCAGCGTAATTAAAGGCTGGGGAGAAGTATTAAAACTCATGAAACCTGGATCTAAATGGGAAGTCTACATTCCTGCTGATATGGCTTACGGCGAAAGAGGTGCTGGAGATGCAATTGGTCCAAATCAAACGCTTATTTTCACGATCGAATTAATCAAGTTTGATCCGCCAGCAGATAAAAAATAGCCTCAATGGTATAAAAACCTAAGTAACAGCCCTTTATTCTTAAGGGCTGTTACACCCTAAACTCCTGTAAAGAGCAAAAAAGATACCGCAATGAATTACGGTTTATCTATTATAAAATCCTCATACTCCAAACCAGACGCTTCTATTTGATGGCTCACAACCACCTCTATGGCTGACAATCCTACTCCTGCCTTTTTTAAACTCTCTGACGAACCCGATACCAGTGGATGCCAATCTGCAAGTGCTTGCCCTCGGTAGAGCATTCGGTAAGCGCAAGTGTCGGGCAACCAGTCAAACTCGGCAACGCGTGCTTTAGTGAGCTGAACACAAGTAGGCACATTGATACTTCGGTTAGCGTAATCGCCACACCGTCCTGTTTTTGCATCGGAATAGTCGCAAACAATGCGTGTATACACAATCTCTTCGGTGTCTTCGTCTTGCAACTTGGTTAGGCAGCACAAACCGCAGCCATCGCAAATGGATTCCCACTCGGCTTGGCTCATTTCATCTAATGTTTTTTGCTCCCAAAATGGAATCGATTTAGATCTGTTTTGTTGTTCTTTCATTTCAAACTCTTACATATCAAAGGGGGGGGGAAATTTAAAAGCATGTCCATGGTTGCTGCCATGTCTGAACAATGGCTTCACAATTTGAGTTTAAAAATTCTTTACCTCCCTCCCCTGCTTGGGTTAGTGATTGTACAAATTGATACGTTTGCTGATACAACGTAAATTGAATGGCAAAGGCATGCAAATAACCTCTGTCCAGCTGTTTTGCGGCATTAGCTTCGGCGTATCGTACATCCCCTAAAATGGGGGCACCAATGCTTTTTAATGCCACTCGAATTTGATGGGTTTTTCCTGTAATAGGTTTGACCAAATACAGTCGTTTTTTAGGTTCAATGAGCGCACTGATAAATTGTGTTTTGGCGGGGTTATTTTGACTTTTTGCCAGCTTCCAACTGCCGCGCCGTGCGCTGAGCATGTCGCCAATAATCCAGCCCTGTTTTTTCTTGGGCTTTTTATCGGAGATGGCCAAGTAGTATTTTTGAATTTGATGTTGTTCAAATAGAACTTGAAATGCTTGTGCGCTGATTTTATTGAGGGCAAAAATCACTAAACCAGAGGTCATTTTATCTAAACGATGTACGGGGTACAGCTCGGCAACACTTTGCTGTTGTTTTACCAACACCACCAGCCCCGCTTGAGTTGTATTGGTAGCATCCGCTTCGCTGTGAAAGTTAAGCCCAGCCGGTTTATTTACCACCATAAAATCTTCATTTTGAAAAACAACGTCAATATTTTTACGACTCATACTCTACTCATTAAACGGTTGTCAAAAAACTGTCTTTCACGTTAAAGACAAACAAGTTTTTTTATTTAAATTCAATCAGTTATAACACCACTGCCTTTAACTGGCATAAACATTGATATAACCTGTCAAAAACCCGTTATCTATTTTATTCCTAACTTGGAGAACAATCATGGCTCAAATGAATACCACTCAAAAAGTACAAACTTGCTTAGAGTTTATTGACCAACGTTTAGAAACCACGTCTGAGCAAACCATTCGCATTGCCGAAATGATTATTGCCGACATTAAACAGCTCACCGAAGGCTATCAAGCGGCACTCAAAAAAGGCTGTTTGCATCAGCACTCCGAGCAGGTTCGCAACACGCAAATGAACTGGGTAAACCAGTTGCATGACATTATTTTAGAACAGACCAACCGTGACTTAAACGGTCAAGTGATTCAAGCTTTACAAAATTTTGCCACCCGTTTAAATGAACAGCAAGTAAAGTACGCCGATTTTGCTCTACCCAGTGCGGTCGCACGCGAACATAACGATGAACATGAGTATCTAAATCAGGCCGAAATTGAGCAACTGATGGCACAACAAAGTTTATTTGATGTCTCGATTAGACATTAACTAGACATTAAAATTAAACGCGCCAAATTTTTACCCCCTCCTATCAAATCCATTATTAATAAAAAAAGGGGGAAGGAGCATTACAACGTAATCACATCAAACCCTTCATCTGCCAACTGCTCTGCACCGTTGGTATTGGTTAAAACAGCTGATGAAGCGTTGTCTGCACTTAGATAACGCTCTGCGACCACTCTTAATTCATCCAATGTGGTTGAGATAACGCCGTGCCTAAACTGCATTCGAATTTCATGGGTACGGCCGTGTAGGGTTTGATAGAAGGCTTTTTTAACTTCGCCAGCAGGTGAACCAGGTTTGTCCATAGAACTAATAACGTTCAAAATGGCTTCGTCTACTTTGGCTTGCGTGGCATCGTTGCTCATTAACCAATCCATGGCTTTGTTAAAATCCGCGTAGGTTTCTAATAAGCGAGGATCACGATACGAATAGAAAACAAACGCACTGGCTTCGCCATTATAATTTGCCCCCCCCCCGTACGCACCGCCTTTTTCACGAATAATGGCGTGCAAAAATCCATTACGTAAACACGCTCCCAGCACGGAAAGTTTGGGCGCATCTTCATGGTCGGACATTACGGCAGGAAATGCCTGCGCACAAAAGTTAACTTGGGTACTGGTCACCCATGCTTGCTTAACGGGCTGTTGTGAAGCCGCTTCTGAAAATTGATTGCCTTGCGTTGGCGAGTTAGGCGCGGTGTTCCAAGTCGCTTCTAATCCCTTCAGTGCAGAAGGCAAGCCTTTTTCATCGCTGACAACCAAGGCTTGTTTAGGTGCTTGGCATAGTTTTGCTTGAATGCCTGCCATCTGCTCTGCAAACACTTCAACCGCTTGATCGGATGCTTGAAGCGAGTCATGCAAGCGTTTAATACTTTGAATGCCTGCAAACCCAGAACACTGAAACTGCCAGTGTGCAATGGGAGTAAAATTTTGTGTTGCGGCCATCATCGCCAATCCATGACCATTGCCTGTAATGCCATGATCAACGGAGGCACGAATCTGTCCCACCAAATCTTTTAAGCGAGCAAGCTCATCAAAACGTGCGGTGTAGAGTGTGTCTTCAATTAAGCCTGCCACGTTGTTTTGATTACGATTCAACCCGTTAGAGGAGACAATAAAGTGGCTGTGGCAATCAGTAGGTGCTTGCAGTTTTGAGTGCACACGAGAGCGTGCCGAAATGCCACCCGATACCTCAGCATGATACGACTGTGTTTCAAGATAGTCTCGCCCTGCACTCCCTACCTCGGTAAGACAGCTATTAAACAGCGGTAAAATTTCTTTTTCCGTTTCATTTAATTCAGGTAAATCAATAATTAACTGCTCATAGGTTAAGCCATTACTACCACATTGATAAGCGGTGACAGGTACATTTCCTACCTGTGTGTGCTGTGCCGTATAAGTTTTAATGGTTTCAGGAATGTCTTTTTTAGTCACCTCTGGCAAGATACTCGGATCATCTTCTTGCGATTGGCGTTGTTCCAATGCCACCGCTTGATCAATAATCGCCTGTTTTTCTGATTCACTCAACGTAGCTTGAATGGTTGCCAATTTTTCTTTTTCCGCTTGCTCTTTTTGAGCAGATAACTCAGTATCTGGTGCCATGGTTAAGCGCACGCGATGCGAATTATCCAGTAACCATGTTTGTACTAAGTTTGGAATAAACTGCGAATCTTTAACCTCTTTTTCTAATACTTTTAGGGCTTGATCGCTGTCCAACAACGCGATGGGGTCACCCTCATGCAGTGCGCCAGGCAGTGCGTGTAAAATCAGTTGCAGCCCGTAAGGGTAGCTGTCGCCACCCACTTCGCGTTGCGATAACTCCAACTGGTGCAACATTGCATCCACTTGGGATTGATCCACGCCCTCGTCTACAATACGTTGTAGCTCTGTTAAAATAAGCTGTTCAATCGCTTCGGCGTGTTCAGGCTCTGAGCCTTGCACACCGACGACAAACACCATCTCTTTATTGGACTCTTCCAAGCCACACAACGGCGAAGGAGCGGTTGCCAAGGGCGTGTTTTCCAGCACTTGTCGCAAAGGGGATGCGCTGTTGTCCAGCAAGACCGAAGAGAGCAAATGCCCTTTTAACACTTCAATCGGGTCTTTGTTCTCACCCAGTAACCAACCTAACACAATGTGTGTTTTCTCTTCCACACTCTCTTCATCCAACGCATAGCGGCTACTTACCGCTTTAGGCTCACTAAAGCGTTGCTCTAACCCCACATGCACTTGAGGAACGGTGTTTTTAAACTGCGCTAACGCCAACGTTTCAAATTGCGATTGATGCTCAAACGCAGGAATGTCGCCATAGGTCATAAACACCGCATTGGATGGATGGTAGTGATTTTTATGAAAATCCAGCAATTGTTGATGAGTTAAGTCTGGAATGTCTTCTGGCTCGCCACCACTGTTGTAGTGGTAAGTGTTGGTTGGATACAGCTCACTTGAAAACACTTGCCACAAGGTTGAAATAGGCGAACTCATCGCTCCTTTCATCTCATTAAATACCACGCCTTTATAGGTTAAAGGCGACTCTGAATTGGTCATCTCTTCAAACTCAAAACGGTGACCTTCTTGAGCAAAATCGAGCGCATCTAAATTCGGAAAAAACACCGCATCCATATAGACTTGCAATAGATTTTGAAAATCTTTTTTGTTTTCCGTTGCAAACGGATACGCCGTCCAATCACTGGAGGTAAAGGCGTTCATAAAGGTGTTTAATGAACGTCTAATCATCATAAAAAACGGGTCACGAACGGGGTATTTTTGACTGCCGCACAAGGTGGTATGTTCTAAAATATGCGCCACACCCGTTGAATCCATCGGTACGGTTCTTAACGCCACCAAAAACACATTTTGAGGATCGTCTGCCGCTAAATGATAATGCGTTGCCCCCGTTAGTTTATGCTGATAATGCTCTACGGTTAAGTTGAGTGAGTCAATGGTTTGTTGACCAATGTATTCAAATGCTGGGTGTATTTTTAACATATTTTTTTATATTCCAAAAGGTATAATTCAATTCTATAAAAAAGGCCATTCAAAAGAATGACCTCATTTTTCTATCGTGAGTTACGCGTAAAAAGGGTTATACTTCAACCGCTTTAATCGACAACTTAACACGACCTTGCTTATCCACTTCGGTCAGTTTCACGCGAATTTCTTGACCTTCTTTTAAGTAATCAGATACATTTTCAACACGCTCTTGTGCAATTTGAGACACATGCACTAAGCCTTCTTTGCCTGGCATATAAGCGACAAATGCACCAAAATCGACAATCTTTTTCACCACAGCATCGTACGTTTTACCAATTTCAGGTTCTGCGGTAATTTCATTAATACGCGCAATGGCCATCGCGGAAGCGGTTTCATCGGAAGAGGATATTTTAACATTCCCTTCATCATCCACTTCAATCACACAGCCCGTCTCTTCGGTTAAGGCGCGAATGGTGGAGCCACCTTTTCCAATTATTTCACGTACTTTTTCAGGTTTGACTTTAATCATGGTGTAACGCGGTGCAGTAGAGGCAACATCGGTATTTGAGCTATTAATCGCTTCGGCCATCGATGCTAAAATCATTAAACGCCCTGCCTTCGCTTGAGTTAACGCCAGCTGCATAATATCTTCGGTAATACCGGTGATTTTAATGTCCATTTGCAGTGCGGTAATGCCTTGTTCGGTACCCGCCACTTTAAAGTCCATATCACCTAGATGATCTTCGTCGCCTAAAATATCGGATAGAACGGCAAATCCTGCATCTTCTTTGATTAATCCCATGGCGATTCCTGCAATAGGCGCTTCTATTGGCACACCTGCATGCATTAGCGATAATGAGGTACCACAGACGGATGCCATCGAACTTGACCCATTAGATTCGGTAATTTCAGACACCACGCGAATGGTATACGGAAACTCTTCGGCCGTTGGCAGTAACGCCGCTACACCACGACGTGCTAACATGCCGTGACCAATTTCACGTCTACCCGGACTGCCCACACGACCACACTCCCCCACTGAATACGGAGGAAAGTTGTAGTGCAACATAAAACGATCATGGTAAGCACCCGTTAAATCATCCACCATTTTGGCATCACGTTCGGTACCCAGCGTGGTCACGACCAGCGCCTGTGTTTCACCACGGGTAAACAGTGCCGAACCATGCACTTCTGGTAGTACGCCTACTTTACAAGTCACTTGACGCACGGTTTGGGTGTCTCGTCCATCAATGCGTGGCTCGCCCGCAATCACACGACCGCGCACAATTTCTTTTTGCAATTTACCAAATGCGGCTTCTAACTCTTTGGCATCAAACCCTGCTGTATTGTTCTCTGATGCGGCCAACTCAACTTGCATTTTTGCTTTGGCAGTATCCAACGCATCGTAGCGATCCATTTTATCGGCAATGCTGTAAGCAGCTTCAACATCAGAACGAAGTAATGAAAATACGGCGTCTTTTAATTCAATATTTTCTGGCTCTGCTTGCCAATCCCAAACGGGCTTGGCGGCTTCGGCTGCAAACTCGGCAATGGCATCAATGGCGGTTTGCATTTGAGCGTGACCAAACATCACCGCACCGAGCATAATTTCTTCTGATAATTCAGACGCTTCGGACTCCACCATCAATACGGCATCTTTGGTTCCTGCCACGCTCAATTCTAAATCTGAGGTTTGCAGTGCATCCGCTGTTGGGTTCAGCATATATTGATCATTGGAATACCCAACAATCGCCGCCCCGAAAGGGCCTGAAAATGGTACACCCGAAATAGCTAACGCGGCAGATGTTCCTAACATTGCGGCAACCTCAGTTCCCACTTCGGCATCCAGCGCCACCACGGTTGCAATCACTTGCACTTCGTTTTTAAAGCCTTTTGGAAACAACGGGCGAATCGGACGATCAATCAAACGAGAGGTTAAGGTCTCTTTTTCCGAAGGACGCCCTTCTCGCTTTAAAAAGCCACCAGGAATTTTTCCTGCGGCATAGGCTTTTTCTTGATAGTTTACGGTTAAGGGAAAAAAGTCTTGTCCTTCTTTCGCCGTTCTTGCGGCCACAACTGTTACCAATATACGGGTATTTCCCATACCAATCATCACCGCACCATCCGCTTGACGCGCTATTTCACCTGTTTCTAGCGTTACTTGATGATTGCCATATTGAAATGACTTTGTAATCTTAGCCATAAAAAATTCCTTTAAAGTTTCAGTTGTGTACAGTTGAGCCTTCTGTCATATGAAATTCGCATCATGAAATTCACAGAAAAAAGTACCCTATAAAATTAATCCCGTTATTCTACTCTTAAATGATGATATGAGTGAGTAGTTTTCTTTCTCTATCTCCTGTTATCTCCAGATAAAAATCAACTTTTTTAAAGCTCATGTATCTTTTTAACCAGAGCTAAGTTTAAAAAGGTATGTCCAGCCGCCTCACCTGCCAACACGTTAAATCCACGGTTTGAATCCCCCATGCTGTCTAATACCAGTTGTGCTTGGCTAAAATCATCATCTTTGGTGTAATCATTAATGGTAATGATGGTTTTTAGATTGGCCGCGGCTGAAGATTTAATGCCGTTTAAAGAGTCCTCAAAGGCAATGGCATCCCCCGCGGTTAAGTTCATTTTTTCAAGCGCCCAAAGATAGATATCGGGTGCAGGTTTTTTAGCTGGCACAATGTCTCCTGCGGCAATTACTTCAAACCATGATTCCGAATCAGCACCCAGCGTACTTTTTAACAGTGCGGTAACATTTTCTGGCGTGGTGGTGGTCACAATCGCCATACGCATCCCTTCGGCTCTGGCTTCATTGATTAACCGCTCAACCCCAACACGTAATGGAATTTTGCCTTCCGCCATCAACTGTGTATAAAACTGTGTTTTCGAAGCGTGTAAGTTTTTTACAAACTCATCAAATGGTTCTGGCTTAATAAAACTAGGGTTAAATTTTTCCAAGTAGTATCGAATGCGCTCTTTCCCGCCCGTTACGGCTAAAAGTTCACCATAGAGTGTTTCATCCCAGTTCCAATCTAAGCCTGCGGCTTTAAACGCCATATTAAATGCGGGTCGATGCCCATCTCTTTCGGTATCCGCTAATGTTCCATCTACATCAAATAACAGTGCTTGCAGTGTTGCCATGAATTGGCTCCTTTTTTAAATTTGTGTGGATTCTGCGTAATCCCCCTTAAAATTACAAGAAAAATTATCCTTCTGCCGTACTTTTCTCCTGTTTTTTTAAACGATTTAGCTTGTTGATGTGTGTTAAACCTGATATAAATCCCCACTAAAAATAATAAGCGATCAAAATAAATACATTACCGTTCATACAAATGAATTAAAATAACAAGCTATTCTTTTAGAGAAGAAAAGGTTAGGAGCAACAAATGGAATACGAAGTGGATTTTATTGAAAACTACCCCCCATATAAGCCAGCGAAAGATGAAGAGTATATGAGCCCTGAAATGCTTGAACACTTCAAAAACAAATTACTGGCATGGAAAGAACAATTATTGGCCGAAGCCAACAGCACTGTAAACCATTTACAATCCGACTCTGAAACCCCAGCAGACCCTAGTGACCGTGCCTCTCAAGAAGAAGAGTTTGCATTAGAGTTACGTACCCGAGACCGTGAGCGTAAACTGATTGCTAAAATTGATAAATCCCTGCGTACCATCGAAAGCGGTGAATACGGCTATTGCAAAATGAGCGGGGAAGAGATTGGCTTACCGCGCATGGAAGCTCGTCCTACGGCGGATTTAACGGTGGAGATGAAACGCAAACAAGAGATACGTGAAAAACAAGGCGTTGCGTAGCCCTCAAATAGTTCTACAATAGAACTAAAATTGAATTTCAATTTCAAGCGGATTTCAAAAGCGTCTTTTTAAGACACACTAAAGTCCGTTTTTAGTCCCCCCCTAATCACCGTATAGATTAAGGTTTCGACCATTGAAAACGTCTGATCTTATTAACCTTCTTTGCTTACCCCAAAGCTACCCCCATTCGGTTGAGGTAATTACCACCATCGAAACCCATATTTCCGTGGTTTTTTTAACGGGGCCTTATGCCTACAAACTCAAAAAACCAGTCGATTTTGGCTTTTTAAATTTCAGCACGCTTCAACATCGTAAACAATACTGTGGACTGGAACTACAACTTAACCAGCGTTATTCACCACAGCTCTATTTAGATGTGGTGGCGGTTTACTTAGATTCGCACAATCAAATTTCATGGCAACCTACAACGAGCCACCCACAGCCCATTGAATACTTGGTTAAAATGAAGCAGTTTGACCCCAATGAGGTCTTAGGCAAAAAATTACAAAAAGAGACTTTACGCCCAGAGCAAGTGGAAGCACTGGCTCATTTAATTGCCAACTTTCATCAATCTTCTGAGGCCATTTTGCCCAATACGCCATTGGCACAAAGTAAATTAGGCACGCCTTTAACATTACTGGAACCGATGCAGGATAATTTTCCAACCCTATACGCTCACTTTAAAAAAAAAGACACCCACACACTTAAACAACTCGAAAATTGGACACAACAGCAATTTGAACATTTATCCAGTGTGATGCACTTGCGTAGAGAATCGGGTCATATTAAAGCCTGCCACGGAGACCTGCATACCGATAACATGACGCTCATTAATCAACAACCCGTTCTCTTTGATGGCATTGAGTTCAACGAGGCGTTTCGTTGGATTGACACCATCAGCGATCTGGCTTTTTTATTAATTGATTTAGACTTTAAAAAACAGAGAGCACTCTCAAGCAATATTTTATCGCTTTATTTAAGCCAGACCGCCGACTATCCTGCTTTACAGTTATTAAAATTTTATCAAGTATACCGTGCGCTGGTTCGCGCCAAAATCACTACCTTACGTGCCACTCAACTGCCCGATAATCACCTTGAAAAAAACCACTTAATGTCCACTGCCCGCAACTACATGCACTTGGCCACCACTTATATTCAACCAAATACCACTCCTAAACTGATTTTATTACAAGGGGTATCAGGCTCGGGTAAGAGTTACTTTGCCGACCAACTGCTTACTTTAATGCCCGCCATTATCTTAAGCTCAGACCGAATTCGTAAACAGCTTTATGGAATCGATCCTTTGCACCGTGTAAGCGAATCTGAAAAAATAGCGCTGTACAGTGCAAAAATGAACCGAAAGGTTTATCAAACCCTACTTGAACAAGCCAAACAAGTACTCTCTTTTGGTTTTAATGTTATTGTGGATGCGACCTTTTTACAAACCAAACATCGCACACCGTTTTATGAAATGTGTCAATCTTTTGGTCACCACAACCTTTCGATTTTTAGTGGTGTCATCTACATTCAAACCAGCAAAGCACTTGCCTCCCTCGCAATTCAATCAAGAACACACAAAAACAACAACCCTTCCGATGCCAATGTCACCGTCATGCTCAATCAACATAAACAACTTGAGCCACCCACCCCCTTTGAGAATGCATTAAACTTAGAAGCTCAGCAGTTACGTCAATTTTTTCCTACCCCATTAATTCAAGATTTTTTAACCTAAGCCGTTATCTTTAAATGAAACCTTTACACAAGTAAGAGTACCTTTCCATGATTTTGAATAAACGATTGCCATTGATCTTCTGTTTAATTTTCTCCCCCCCCCTTCTTTATTCGGCAGAGAGCACGACAACGAGCAATATAAAAGTGCTGGGCATTAATCTCATTCAAGCCGATATTACCTCCGTACGCAGTCAGTTATGGAGTATTGGCGGCTACTTACAGGCTAAAGATTCCGTCAAACAACATAATTACGATAAGTTTTTTCCATGGTCCACCATGCGCGACAGTTATTACATTATTTTTCGTTACAATCATGTAGGCAAAATCACCTCTGTTAAGCGACTTTATCGCCCCTACTCCATTAAACAAAGTAATCGAAGAACCGCCATTACCACGCGTGAAGTGGCTCGCTCTTTAATTCAAGAGTTGGGTACACCGACCAAAATTCAAACCAAAGGCTGGGGGGGCAGCCTAGGGTATCGAGCCTATATTTGGCAGAACGAAAAAATAACCATTACTGTCGATCGTGAGGGGGGAGAAAAACTAGGCAATATTTTTGTACAGTACACGGTGAAAACTCATAACCCGTATGAAGTCGTACAAAAAAACATTGGGGCTAACAACCAAGGAGCTTAGTTACCCCCCCTAATACCTTCATACAAAACAAGGGAGGGGAGAAAATTTAAAAGGGATTTGGGTTAAGGATTTTGATGCCAGAAAGGTGAATCAATGGTAGGAGTACTGGGGCTGGCGGTGCTTCTTTCGGTCATGGTGCCTGCTAAATAGGCATCACGCCCTGCTTCAATGGCTTTGGTAAAGGCTTGTGCCATTAATACGGGATGATTGGCGTGTGCCACGGCGGTGTTGAGTAGAATGGCATCCACCCCCATCTCCATCGCTTGTGTGGCGTGAGAGGGTTTTCCGATGCCTGAATCGACAATAATGGTGGTGTCTGGAAAGCGATCTCGAATCGCTTGCAGGGCGTAGGGATTTAAGATGCCTTTTCCTGTGCCAATGGGTGATCCCCAAGGCATGAGTACTTCGCATCCTAAGTCGACTAAATGCCGTGCGATGACTAAATCGTCGGTGCAATAGGGCAGCACTTTAAAGCCGTCTTTTATTAACAATTCGGTGGCTTTTACCAGTGCAATGGGGTCTGGCTGTAGGTTGTAGTCGTCTCCCACCAGCTCCAGTTTTATCCAATCGGTTTGAAACAGCTCACGGCTCATTTTGGCCATGTTGACCGCGTCATTAACGGTATGACATCCTGCGGTATTGGGTAATAAGTGTAACCCAAGTGACTGAATTAACTGCCAAAAATCTTGCCCACCACTTGCACCATTGGTTTTTGGATTTTGACGACTTAATGAGAGCGTAACGATTTGCGCCTTCGATTCTAAAATGGCTTCTTTCATTATGTGGGGCGATGGGTAGAGCGCACTGCCAATCAGCAAACGGCTCTGTAATTTTGTACCGTAAATGGTAACGCAATCGTCACTTGTTAAATCATGCATTGTGTATGTTGCCTCTGTATTTCAATTTTTTACCCCCCCTGTATGGCAGAAATCACTTCCAGTTGGTCGCCATTGACTAAATAAGTTTTGGAGTAGAGTGAATTGGATAAAAATTGGCCGTTTAATAAAACGGCATAAGGTGGTTTGGCCTTAAACTCGGTTAACGCCTGCTCAACGGTGCTCTCTTTTGCCACTTGAAAAGGAGTGGCGTTAATCGCTATTTGAATTTGATTTGATTTGCTCAATTTATTTTACCCCTCAAGGGAGTACTAAAAAGAGCCCCTCCCCCTGCTTTTGGTTTAGACGAGGTTTGAATTAAGTTTGGCATGATCGTTAATACCTTCTTTAACCGTATTTGAGTTTGCTCCGTTGAGTTAGGATGAACATTCATTAACCCTAAGCAGGCATCGACCATAGCAGGAGCCAATAAAAAGCCGTGCCGAAACAGACCGTTTACATTGATGACGTTCTCTTCAACGACAATTTTGGGTTCATTGTCTAGGTAGGCGGGTCGAATACCAGAGGCGATTTCCAAAATCTCCGCCTCGGCAAAGCCCGCGTGCACACTAAAGCAGGCCGATAACAACTCCAGTGCCGAACGCACGGTGGGTTGTCGGTCATCTTCGGTCTCTATTTGGGTCGCGCCCACCACAAAAATGCCGTTCTCTTTAGGGGTGATGTAGATGGGGTAACGGGGGTGCATTAAGCGTACGGGACGATTCAACTGAACATCAGGGGCACGTAATCGAAGCACCTCTCCCCGTACGCCTCTTAATTTAGGCAAAGAGTAATCATTTGAACAGTCTAAACTAACCGACTGATCTTGTTCTTTTTTTTGCCCAAATCCTCGGCAATCAATCACCCAGTCAAATACACTTAAATCCAGTGGTTGATCATTGTGTAACACGGTATTTCCTGCACGTGTAATGTGTGCATTCGTGTGCCAAGTAACCTGACAGGCCTCTTTTAAGGTCTGCCCAAGCGCGGCCAACAGTTCACGATTGTCTAATTGACCTTCGTGTGGAAGGTACACGCCACGGGTTAAACGCGGATTGATTCCCGATTCTAAGTCATGAATTTGGGTTTCAGAAACCGCGTGAAAATCATCCCCTTTTAAGCGTTGTTTAAACTGTTCTAGGTTGCCCAAGTCTTGTTCAAACGCCACCACCAAACTGCCCGTTTGTTGAAAAAAAATAGGCGTATCCAGTTTTTTTAACACACTGGGCCAACGGGTTAGCGCCCATTCACCCAGTTGCATCACCTCTTGAGTCGCATCCGCAGATTCAGACAAGGGTGCCAACATCGCAGCAGCTAAATGCGCCGCGCTTTGTTCGCCTTTGCCATCGTCTTGGTCAAACAGTTCAATCGCACAGTCGTCTTTAAGCGAAAGCGCCAACAGTCGCCCGACCAAACCCGCGCCTAAGATGGCAATCTTAGGCGACGCTGTTTTGTCTAAAGCGGACATATTACGCTTCCTTCTGGTAGATCTCACTGCCGGATTTAATAAACTCTTTGGACTTCTCTTTCATGCCTTGTTGAATGCTTTCTAAAGAAATTTCAGTGATTTGACCCGCGGCAGCGGCTTTATCTTGTGCGGCCGCATAGTCACGCACTTCTTGCGAAATTTTCATCGAGCAGAACTTAGGCCCACACATGGAACAGAAATGTGCGACTTTTCCAGACGCTTGCGGAATGGTTTCATCGTGGTACGAACGCGCTCTTTCAGGATCAAGTCCTAAATTGAACTGATCTTCCCAACGGAACTCAAAACGTGCTTTAGACAGCGCGTTGTCTCGGATTTGTGACCCAGGATGCCCTTTGGCTAAATCGCCCGCGTGTGCCGCGATTTTGTAGGTCATTAATCCCTCTTTTACATCCTCTTTGTTTGGCAAGCCCAAATGCTCTTTAGGCGTTACATAACAGAGCATCGCACAACCGTACCAACCGATATTGGCGGCACCAATGCCCGAGGTAATATGATCGTAACCTGGTGCGATATCGGTGGTAAGCGGCCCTAAAGTATAAAAAGGAGCTTCGCCACACACTTCAAGTTGTTTGTCTACATTCTCTTTAATCATGTGCAATGGAATGTGGCCTGGCCCTTCGATAATCACTTGAATGTCGTGTTTCCATGCAATTTGGGTCAACTCACCTAATGTTTCCAGTTCAGCAAATTGCGCTTCATCATTGGCATCGGCTATCGAACCTGGGCGCAAACCATCGCCTAATGAGAAACTGACATCATAGGCTTTCATGATCTCGCAAATATCTTCAAAATGCGTATACAAAAAACTCTCTTCGTGATGCGCTAAACACCATTTGGCCATAATAGAACCACCACGTGACACTATGCCTGTTAAACGTTTAGCGGTCATCGGCACGTAACGCAATAGTACGCCCGCGTGAATGGTAAAGTAATCCACGCCCTGCTCGGCTTGTTCAATCAGGGTATCTCTAAAAATTTCCCACGTTAAGTCTTCGGCAATGCCGTTTACTTTTTCCAACGCTTGATAGATCGGAACCGTTCCGATTGGCACAGGTGAATTACGCATGATCCACTCACGGGTTTCGTGAATATTACGCCCTGTAGACAGATCCATTACGGTATCCGCGCCCCACTTGGTTGACCACACCAGTTTTTCAACTTCCTCTGGAATAGACGACCCAACCGAGGAGTTAC
>JAMOLY010000027.1 GCA_027068835.1 Thiomicrorhabdus sp.
AAAATGGTTATGGACTTACAATAACGAACGACCTCATTCAGCGATTGGTGGTGTGCCACCAAGATACAAGCTGGAAAAGGTTTAATCTTCTACTTTTAACTTCGGTTATAAATGGGGGGATTACAGTGGTGAAAGCTGTTGAGTTTTATATTCGATATTACAACAATAAAAGGCTAAGTTCCGTGATTGGATATATTACGCCAGTTCAAAAAAGAAAAGATTTACTTAATGTGGCTTAGAAAGCCTACAGAAATACTTGACCACTACAATTTAACGTAAAGGCTTTTTAGGCTCCTCTACCTCGCCCTCAATCACATCTGAGGGCAGCTTCTTACGCTTGGGTTCAACGCCTTCGCTCCACTCCCCTTCATAATAATCCCCTCTTGCACGGTATTGCGCTTTAGAAGCCATACCTTTTAAGCTTTGTGCAATAAAAAATTGGCGCACAAATGGAATTAAAAACAGAAAACCAATGCTATCAGAGATTAATCCAGGGAAAAACAGAAACACGCCCCCTAAAAAGATAAACACACCCTCCATCACTTCGGTTTGGGGCAATCGACCTTCCGCCATTGCCAGTTGGGCTTTTTGCATAATGGCCAGCCCTTGTGCCTTCATTAAGGCAATTCCGACGACTGCAGTAAAAATGGTCAATAAAACCGTGAGCAAAGCACCGATTACATCCCCTAATTGAATCAAAAAATAGAGTTCAATCAGTGGAACAATCAATAAAAATAGAAATAAAATACGCATAAAAGGGGTCTCATATAAAAGTAACAGGCATCCTAAGGAAGCCCTAAAAGGCTTAATAAATAATGAATCGTCTATTACAACGTAAACCAAATGATAAAAGTATTATAGAATGGCCTACTATTAAAAACACTGACTATCACATATATCTATAATGAGGATAATCTCCCCATTTTCAATGAGAATTTTAAAATGACTCAAATCGTTACGTTGATTAAAAATTTATTTACCCCCTTTTTAGTCCTGTTTCTTTTATTAAGCGTATCGGCCTCCAGCCATGCCAATGCAGACCTATTAAAAGTTGAGCAAGCGTTCCAGTTAAAAGCGCCGGTTATTGAAAATCAACAGATCATCCTTGAGTGGGAAGTCGCTGAAGATTACTATCTCTACCGCGATAAAATCAAACTCAGCTCAGACGAGCTCAACACCGAACAAGCCATTTACAGCCAAGCTGAACGAATCGATGACCCACTCTTTGGTAAAACCGATGTGTATAAACAACACGCCAGCATTCAAATTCCTTACAGCCAAGAACAAGCCAACAGCACCGTTACCCTCTCAGTTAAATACCAAGGGTGTGCCGCGCTGTTAGGCGTGTGTTACCCACCACAGACCCTCACCTTTACCCTTGACTTACCTGCGATAGAAAGCAACGCATCCCAAGACAAAGAAGAGGACGGGCTGTTTGGCTCGCTATCCGCACTTAACGATCTATTCAGCTCCAATACCTCTCAAACCGAACTATTACCGGTAGAGAAAGCGTTTCAATTTAGCCACCAAATTAATTCAGACGGTCAATTAGAGTTGTCATGGAATGTCGCAGACGATTATCACTTATACCAAGATAAATTTAAGGTTCAAGTAACCGCAGGGCAAGCCAGCCTAAACCCTCTGCTTCTTCCCCCCGCCACCACCGTAGATGACCCGATTTTTGGATTGAAAGAGGTCTACCATAATGTCTTCAGTGCCATTTTACCCATTACCAATATTGCCACCGACACTGCGACGATTGAGGTTACTTATCAAGGTTGTTCCGTCAGTATGGGCGTGTGTTACCCGCCTACCAAGCAAACCATTGTTGTTACGCCTGACACGATCAACACCAGTTCGCCTGCCACCACACTCTCTACACCTAAAACGGCCACTCAAGCGACAGCCACCACAGTAAACAGTGAGCTGTCTGAAACCGACCACATCACCAACACCCTTAAAAACAGTACCCTTTGGATTGTCATCGGTACCTTTTTTGTCTTTGGCTTACTGCTCTCCTTTACCCCTTGCGTCTTTCCAATGATCCCCATTTTATCCAGCATTATTGTTGGGCAAGGACATCATTTAACGACCCGACGCGCTTTTATTATGTCACTGGTTTACGTGCTGGCAATGGCTCTTACCTATACCTTCGCAGGCGTACTGGCGGGCATATTTGGTCAAAACCTACAAGCCACCTTCCAAAATCCGTGGATTATTGGGAGCTTTAGTGTCATCTTTCTTCTGCTTGCGCTCTCCATGTTTGGGTTTTACGAACTGCAACTGCCCGCACGTTTACAATCCAAAATTACCCACTACTCCAATCAACAAAAAGGCGGTACTTTAACGGGTGTGGCCATTATGGGCTTTTTATCCGCGCTGATTGTTGGCCCCTGTATGGCGCCTCCTCTAGCGGGTGCGCTGATCTACATTGGCCAAACAGGCGATGCCTTTTTAGGGGGTCTGGCGCTGTTTGCGATGAGCATGGGAATGGGATTTCCCCTGATTATTATTGGCACCTCTTCCGCCAAACTGATGCCTAAAGCAGGCGCATGGATGGAGAAGGTCAAAGCCTTCTTTGGTGTTATGCTTATTGGGGTGGCCATTTGGATGCTCGAGCGCATCTTACCCGTTGAAATCACCATGATAAACTGGGCGATCCTCTTTATTGTCTCCGCCGTATACATGGGTGCATTTGATACCACCCATGAAAAAACAGGCTGGTTTAAACTCTCCAAAGGGTTGGGAATTGTCCTTTTCCTATACGGCCTCATTATCTTAATTGGTTTAATGGGGGGCAGCAAAGATGTGTACCAACCCCTTAAAACTTTTCAAGGCAGTGCCAACTCTGGACAAGTTCAAAGCACCAAACTGAACTTTAAAATCATCAAAAGTATTGATGATTTAGAAGCCGAGCTCGCCAAGGGACAACCCATCATGCTCGATTTTTATGCTGACTGGTGTATCAGCTGTAAAGAGATGGAGCGCCTCACTTTTAGTGATATCAACGTACATAATGCCTTAGCGGGTGTCACCCTACTCAAGGCCGATGTTACCTTAAACGATGACATCGATACCGCACTCATGCAACATTTTGGAATTGTAGGGCCTCCAGCGATCCTATTCTTTAATGCCGCGGGAAAAGAACAAAAAGCCCAGCGCGTGGTAGGCTTTAAATCGGCGGAAGAATTTACCACTATTGTAAAAGAGGCTTTTCGTTGAGGGGGGGGGGATATTATTATATTCAAATCATTATAAATTTGAGAATGATGTTTAATGGCTGTGTTTAGAATATCCAAATAAAAATTCATTAAAGTAACTATTCCGTACAATTTTATTTACTTAGGCATTAACGAAAGGAAACTTTATGAATGAAGCTCTTGCTAAATTAGAAGCAATTAGAGATCAGCATCAAATTATGGGTAAAAAATTATTCATATTATCTGATGAAAAAATATACCCATGCCACGCTCTCTATCTATCGGTACTAAATAGATCTATTGAATTATATGATGGATTCTGGAATGGCAACCCTATTTCGTACCTAGATGACATTTAAAGTAGTTTAATTTTGTCCAATCGCTTCTGCTCAAATTTCTCTGGTGGTAAATAACCATTGGTACTGTGTGGGCGCACATGGTTGTA
>JAMOLY010000028.1 GCA_027068835.1 Thiomicrorhabdus sp.
CCCGTTAAAAACGGGTGATTACCTCACACTCTTCTAAAAGTGAGAAACTTGACGTCTATTACGTAACCATTACTTTCCCAAACACCATCATCCATTGAATTGACCAGCACGAATGGGTGCATCAATCGGCTGAAATAATCTTGGGGACGCGCCCACCCAGACCGAGAAAATCGAATATTCTTTTCATATAAATAGGATTGGAGAACTATAGACGCTTCTTGCTGGTGAGCTATTTTTTTTATTGTGCTAAAATGCGCGTCTTCTTCCTCAGGGCATACATGTAACGTCACCGCTGTCGAGAAAACCAAATCTGCGTTCCAAGAAATAGCTTCCTCTAATTTTTCTGGGATAACTCCGAATTTTGCCTTTTTTTCAATTAAAAGTTCCCCGATCAAATCAGGGCAATACGCAAAAAAAGCATCTGTTACATCTAGCCCATAATAACAGCCAGTATCTTGGCGCTCGATGAAATGCACACCCACGCGAGCGCTTCCGCAACCTATCTCTAGAACCTTCGCATCGGTTGGTATTGCAACTTGCTCCATGATTGACTTGAATGCAGGTCGTCCATGATCCCACCAATTGACATCACCAGCAATATTTAAACCAAGTGTACAATGTGCTCTACCCTTTTTAAGTCCACTGTCGATGCGTTGAGTGCTATAATCGGAGAACTGTTTGCAAGGATTCTTCTTTTTCCAATCCGCAAAAGCAATATCGAATTTTTCAAAATCGGCCTTCAACGTTGTCTTGTTTTGACCACTCATAATTTCATACCCTAACGTTCTCACTGAAGGTTTACATAAAAGCCACGCAATAACAGATAAAGCTTTGGCATTCAAAGTCTCACGCTAAGTAATAATCCAAAATAGAAAACTGACCACTCTCCCTTGACACCTTTCAAATAAATCCAACGAGAGCGATAGTCACCCTCATTCTTTAACACCATCCGAATCGCTCGTGCGCGAACCTCAAGGGAAATTTATTTCATGTTTTGCTCATAATAGCTCCTTTTACTATAGAATAGGAGCCTCCAGCAAATAAGGGCTGTTCAAATATTATAAAAAAAGCTGTTAATCAGACCAACATTAATTTCAGAACGACTTCTTTTTGATTCAAGTCAAGGTAATGCTCGAGAGAATACTCATTCATGCATAGGAATGTAACCACTTATTGTCCAGCAAAAGCCTATGAATATAATAATAACAAAAATCAAGAAGGCGCAGGCGAGGTTTATCCCGATACGCCAGCTTATTGCTGTTATTGTTGCTTTTATGGTCTTTGCAACTCAAACCTTACCTGCAACAGCAAGTTATATTTCCCAGAAGAATGACAGCCCAATTGGAATCTATAATGTAATTTGCTCCAAACTCATTCAACAAAATGATAAAGAGCCACAACAAAATAAAAACAATAATCCTTGTTTATTTTGTATCATGTCTCATAGCGATCCAATAGACGATTCAACTCCGCACTTGTCTATTCAGTCTCCATCTAAATTTTCTACAACTTTATATCGTGGCGCTCAGACAACTGGTCTGACAGGGCCCGAGCAATACTGGTCTGCAAGCCGCGGACCGCCTATCGAGAGCATCAATAATAACATGACTACACCTATTTCTTTGCTTCACAAAAAGCAAATTCGGGTAGCTTTAAATGCATGGGGTCTATCATGCTTTTAAAAAACCCCAATTTCAAATCTTCCCTTCTTTTACAATTACTTATTACTCTGCAACTTATTCTTCTGGTCTTTACTGGAAGCGCTGCAGCACAAACACCTCCCATTTTAAATAAGTTTATTAAACAGGTTCCTGCCAATGAATTGGTCAAGGGAGCCGATAGCTATGGCAAAATGTTAAATAACATTTCTGCTGTACCTGTTTTGAAAGCCAACAAGACAATCGGTTATGCCTTTATCACATCCGATTTTGTTGGCACGACAGGTTATTCGGGAAAACCAATCCACGTCATGGTCGCAATTGGTACAGATGCCAAATTGCTTGGCGCTAACCTAGTAAAGCACTCAGAGCCCATTGTTCTAATCGGCATTCCCAACAGTAAAATTAAAGCCATGACCGAAAGTTATCGGGGGCTGGACATTGCTGCAGAGGCTAGCAGAGATGGTTCTACCCATGATTTTGATATTATTTCAGGTGCCACTGTAACCATTATGATTATTGATGATTCCATTGTGCGCTCAAGCATTAAAGTTGCGCGCGCTTTGGGATTGGCTGGTTTAAAAAGTGAAACGGCAAAAAAAGGCCCGACCCATAAATTAAACCTACAAGAACGTACGATCCGTGATTGGAATGCCATGGCAGGTGATGGCACCACACGGCGGATGACGCTGGACATCGGCCAGATCAACAAAGCATTTGCAGCAACAGGTGACAAACGTGTTCTAAAACACAAAGAATCAGGCGCGCCTGATGACACCTTTATTGATATGCACACCGCATTGGTTTCAGCGCCCAGCATCGGACTTAGCCTGATGGGGAAAAACGAGTACGCCAATCTGGTGAAATGGATAAAAAAAGGCGAGCACGCAATTATCATCATGGGGCGTGGTGTATTCTCCTTCAAGGGAAACGGATATGTGCGCGGAGGCATTTTTGATCGAATTCAATTAATACAAGGCGATATTTCTGTACGCTTCCGTGATCGTGGTCATCGCCGACTTGGCAATTTAGCCACTGCTGATGCACCTTCCTTTACTGAAGTTGACGTATTTAAAATTCCAGCTGACTCAGGCTTTGACCCAACCAAACCATGGCGCTTGCAATTATTAGTACAGCGCCCTGTTGGTCCCATAGAAAAAAAGTTTCTGACCTATGATCTGGAATATAAAATCCCATCACAATACCTGAGCCCTTTGGCACCACCTGCCACTAAAACCATTGTTAAAACCAAAGATGATGGCGAAGCTCGCAAAGCCCTTTGGCAACGCATATGGAAAAGCAAAACCATCGAAATCGCGTTGCTGGTAACAATGCTTACAGTTTTAACGGGTGTTTTCTTCTTTCAGGTACAGGCGACAAAAAACAAACGAGCCTTTTATTGGTTCCGTATGTCATTTTTATTGGTCACTTTGGTTTATCTTGGTTGGCTTCAAAATGCACAATTATCAATTGTTAATTTGATGGCCCTAGGGGCATCAGTAATCAATGGATTTAGCTGGGATACTTTCCTGATGGATCCGCTGGTGTTTATTCTATGGGTATCTGTTGCTGTAACTTTATTATTTTGGGGCAGAGGCGGATTTTGCGGCTGGCTGTGTCCGTTTGGCGCTTTACAAGAACTTACAAACCAGATTGCCCGCTTCTTCAAAGTGCCACAATGGACCTTGCCATGGGGATTACATGAACGATTGTGGCCCCTAAAGTACATAATCTTTCTTGGCCTGTTTGGTTTATCACTGGCTTCTATTTCAATGGCCGAACATTTTGCCGAAGTAGAACCCTTTAAAACGGCCATTATTTTAAAATTTGCCCGCAGCTGGCCCTATATACTGTTTGCAACAGCAGTTCTTGGGATCGGTTTATTCATCGAGCGATTTTATTGCCGCTATATTTGCCCATTAGGCGCAGCGTTAGCCATACCAGGGCG
>JAMOLY010000029.1 GCA_027068835.1 Thiomicrorhabdus sp.
TTTTCTTGAAAACTTTTTTCACGATTTCGATCTGTCTATATAACTTCTCGGCCTCGAAGCTTCTGGCTTAAAAGCCTTTGCTTCGGAACGGGGCGTATTCTAACCAATACAGCTTACAACGCAACCCCTATTCCTTTCTTTTTTACGTTTTTTTGAGGTTTTGTTTGTACGACCTGCTTATACATTTGTTACCCACAGAGTTATGCACACTTTAAATAAAGCTACTTAATCGATACTCGAGCAAATTTTCGCTTACCTACCTGATAAACCGCTACTGTACCTACTGATATTAATTGGCGACCATCATTATTTTTTTTGCCATCAATTTTTATGGCACCTTGCTTAGCCATTCGATGCCCTTCAGAAGTTGAAGAAAGCAAGCCGGCTTCTTTTAATAAGTTAACTAACGGCATTTCACCTGAAAAGGTAAATTCAGGCATTTCATCAGGAATGGCATTCTTACTAAACTTCGTTTCAAAGTCTTTCAACGCTTTTTGTGCCGCTTCTTCAGAATGAAACCTTGCAATTAACTCTAACGCCAACTTAACTTTTATATTTCTTGGATTCTCACCCTCTACTACGGCCTGCTTTAACGCCTCAATCGACTCAAGACTTTCAAAACTCAATAACTCATAATAACGCCACATCAGCTCATCGGAAACCGACATTACCTTACCAAACATATCATTCGGTTCATCTTTAATACCAATATAATTATTCAAAGATTTGGACATTTTTTGAACACCGTCTAACCCTTCGAGTATTGGCATCGTCAATGTACATTGCTGTGGCTTGCCATAATGACCCTGCAGAGTTCGCCCCATTAATAGATTAAACTTCTGATCGGTACCACCCAATTCAATATCGGCATTCATCGCGACCGAGTCATACCCCTGAACCAATGGGTACAAAAACTCATGAATGGCAATCGGAGTATTCGATGCATAACGATCACCAAAGTCATTACGCTCCAACATTCGTGCGACCGTCATCTTACCGGCTAATTGAATCAGCTCTGCCGCTGACATTTTTGACATCCACTCCGAGTTAAACATAACGGTTGTTTTTGCAGGATCTAAAATTTTAAACACTTGCTCTTTATAGGTTTCAGCATTACGGGCAACTTCTTCTGCCGTTAACGGAGGACGTGTTGCACTTTTTCCCGTTGGATCACCAATCATTGCGGTAAAATCACCAATCAAAAATAAAACCTCATGCCCAAGGTCTTGAAACTGTTTAAGCTTATTTATAAGCACCGTATGCCCAAGGTGCAAATCTGCTGCTGTCGGATCAAAGCCTGCCTTTACGCGCAACGGCTTTCCTGACTCCAGCTTTTCGATTAACTCTTTTTCGACTAAAATTTCTTCTGCACCACGTTTTATAATGGCTAATTGCTCTGCGACTGTTTTTATCATGTTTTAACTTTTTTTTATAATTTAACGAGACAATACGGTGTCGGTATGCAACTCCAGTGCACCCACCAGTTGAGAAACCGATGAAAGCCCGCTGGCTTTCAAATATTTTTCAATGCCCAAATTTATTTTTTTAATCAATAACGGGTCTTTTGCGATCGCTGTTCCAATAGCAACCATGCTTGCACCCGCAAGAAAAAACTCAATGGCATCTTCTGCATTGGCAATACCGCCCAACCCTATAACAGGAATATCATGCAACTTTGCCACTTGATAAACTTGATGCACCTTTAACAATGCAACAGGCTTAATCGCTGGACCAGAAAGCCCACCTTGATTATTTCCTAAAGTAGGTTTTTTTGAACGAATATCAATCTGCATTCCCATTAAAGTATTAATCGCAGATAACGCATCTGCCCCCGCATCAATCACTCGGCGAGCACCCTCTGCAATATCCGTTTGATTTGGGGATAGCTTTACAATGAGTGGTTTAGAGGTGCTTGCACGACACGCCTCAACCACTCTTGCCGCCATATCAGGGTCATTACCAAAGGTTGCTCCCCCTCTCTTTACATTTGGGCAGGAGATATTAATCTCCATAGCTGGTAGAGCGGTTTGATCAAACTGACGTACAATTTCAGCATACTCTTCAATGTTCGATCCTGAAACATTGATAATAAACTGCGACTCACTTAAATCTAACTTAGGCAAATACTCATTAATGACCACTTGTGCACCAGGATTTTGTAAACCAATCGAGTTCAACAGGCCACTTGCCGACTCCATTACACGATCGGGCTTATTACCCAATCTTGGCTCTAATGTCGTACCCTTTAAAAACACCGCCCCCACATCTCGATTGGTAAAGCCCGAGACAGACTGGTATTCTATGCCATAACCAGCATTTCCCGATGCCATCGCAACGGGTGAATTGCATTGAATTCCACAAATATTTACCGATAAATCAACCACAGACAGACCCTATTACTATGTTACATATCATTCTTTATGAACCAGAGATCCCTCAAAACACAGGGGCTTTAATTCGCCTAAGCGCCAACATGGGCGCTCACTTACACCTTATTCACCCAATCGCCTTCGACTTGAGTGAAAAAAAGGTACGCAGAGCGGGATTGGATTATGCCGAACTGGCAAACCTGCAAGAACACCAAAGCTTAAATGCCTGCTTAAAGGCCATTCAACCCAATCGAGTTTTTGCTCTCACCACGAAAACCACTCGTCACTATACCGACCCTAGCTTTACAGATGGTGATGCATTTTTATTTGGCCCTGAAACGCGCGGATTACCCGCAGAAATCATTGCAAGCTTACCTGAAGCACAGCGACTTACCATTCCAATGATTCCCGGCGGACGAAGCTTAAACCTTGCGAATGCAGTATCCGTCATGGCTTATGAGGCGTGGCGACAACTGGACTTTAATACCACACTTTAAAAGCATCTCAAAAAGATGCCAAACCCGCTACGATTTAGCCTCTCGCTTGCCTGAACGCGCCAATAAAGCAAATGCAGCCTCCTTAGGAGAAATTTGTTCAGAAACGACTTGATAAACTTGCTCCATAATAGGTAAATCCAACTGTATCTCTTTCGCCATCATTTGAACAATTCGAACGGCTTTAACGCCTTCAACCACCTGACCAAGGCTCTGCATAATTCTCTGTGCCGTTTGATCACCTTTGGCCAATTCCTTACCAAAACGTCGGTTCCGAGACAAGTCATCGGTGCACGTAAGCACCAAATCACCCAGTCCTGCCAACCCCATTAATGTCTCTGGCTGAGCACCTAATGCCTGAGCAAAACGCATCATTTCAACCATTCCACGCGAGATCAGCGCCGCGCGAGCATTAGCCCCCAAACCCAGACCATCACTCAATCCCGTTGCAATGGCAATAATATTCTTATACGCACCGCCCACTTCAACACCGACAATATCTGTTTGAGTGTACATACGGAACGCATCAAAATGAAACATGTCCGCCCAATACTGTGCATCACACTCCCTCTCCGAAGCACTGACCATCGCCGTCGGCAAGCCCTTGGCCACCTCACTTGCAAAAGTAGGACCCGATAAAACGGTTGCACCGACCTCTTTTCCCAAAATATCAAATGCAATCTGGTGCAATAAACACTGAGATGTAGGTTCAAATCCCTTTGTAGCCCAAGCAACATGACGCATGCCCTCGGGCAGATACTTTGCGACTGCTTGCAAAACACCTCTAAACGCATTACTTGGCACAACCAATAATACCGCCTCAACCGAAGCAATCGTACACTCTAATGAGGCGCTAACCATCAAATTTTCAGGAAAAGAGATGCCAGAAAGATAACGTGAATTTTCGTGAGTAGACTTCATCGCTGCAGCTTGCTCAGGGCAGTAAGACCACAGTGTCACCGCGTGCCCAGCTTTCGCTAAATGAATCGCTAACGCCGTTCCCCAAGCACCAGCGCCCAAAACAGCAACTTTTCGCTGTGGGTTAGGGTTTACCATACTGGAAAAACTAGAATTCGGCATTTCGCTCGCTACTGCTCAGTTGGCTTTTCAGCACCGCCTTCTGCTTTTTGAAGGTGCTCGTGATACATTAGCTCAAAATTCACTGGCTCCAGCAACAGTTGAGGAAATCCACCTCTTGCAACCAAATCAGACACCACTTCACGCGCATAAGGAAACAAAATACCAGGTGCTTGAACGGCTAACATATAGCCCATTTCATCTTCAGTAAAGCCAGAAATAGCAAAGATACCCGCTTGCTCAACTTCACATAAAAAAGCAATTTTTTCATCCACTTTTGTTGTCGCGGTCACTCGAACCACGACATTGTATATATCGCCCTCTATTTTTTTAGTTTCAACATTCAAATCAATAGACAACTGAGGTTGAAACTCCGAGGCAAAAATACCGGGTGCATTCGGGGATTCAAACGAAATGTCTTTCGTATAAATTTTTTGAATTACAAAAACGTGTTGTGGTGCATCTGACATAAAATTTTCCTACTAATTTGCTAACAATAAAGAATCAATCTCACCACGGGCATCCGCAGCAGATAAATCATCATAACCACCGACATGGTGATCGCCTATAAAAATTTGAGGTACAGTATTTCGCCCTGATTTTGATTCCATTTCGAGCCGAAGCAAACGACTCCCTCTGATATCAATCACTTTATACGCAATTTTTTTTGAATGCAACAAGTGCGCGGCCATCTTACAGTAAGGGCACGATGGCTTTGCATACATAATAACGTTAACCATATTTTATCCCTACTTACTTATATCTACTTAGCTGCAGCTTTCTTTTTAGCCTTTTTCGACTTTGCTTTCACTACGGGCAACCCCGCAGCCTTCCAAGCATTAATGCCGCCCGATAAATTAACCACTTGAGTGTACCCTGCTTTCACCAGCTTTGAGGCCACATTCGAAGAACGCACGCCACTCAAACAATACACAACAATAGGCTTCTCTTTATCCTTAGGCAGTAAATTCATTTTACTACTCAAATCTGAGGCAGAGATGTTTTTTGCATCACCAATAAACCCCTCTTTGTACTCATTTGAGGCACGTACATCCAGCATAAAAGCACCGTCATTAAACAAGCGTGTGGCCTCATCCGTATTTACGGACTTAAAACCAGACAAACGATCACCCAAATAACTATAAACCAACATGGCAATTATAATTACTAAAGCGACAAATAATAACGCCTGCTCTTCGACAAATTCACTAAACATTTCCAACCCCTAAATACCTTAATAATCAAACCTGATGATTTTAACAGCGAAACTCGATACAATAAATGTAATTTATTAATTATTTAAATGGCAGAAACAACACATGGGTCAAGATCTTAAACCAAAAATCAAAATCAAACAGCGTCCAACAGGCCTTCTTATTTTAGACGGATGGGGTTACCGAAAAGACATTGAGCACAATGCCATCGCGCAAGCCAACACCCCAAACTGGGATAAATTAGTCGCAAACCACCCTAACACCCTCATCGGAACATCGGGTAAAGATGTAGGGTTGCCAGAAGGACAAATGGGCAACTCGGAAGTAGGGCATATGAACTTAGGCGCAGGTCGCATTGTTTACCAAGAACTAACACGCATTCAAAAAGACATTGATGACGGTCGTTTTTTTAACAACAATGCCCTCCTCAACGCCATTGATAAAGCCACGGATCACGACCACGCCGTTCACATTATGGCACTGCTGTCCGATGGTGGCGTTCATTCACACATCAGTCACGTTAAAGCCTCTCTAACCCTCGCAACCGAACGTGGTGCAAAAACCTTTTTGCATATTTTTACCGATGGACGCGATACCGCGCCTAAAAGCGCACTGACCTATATTAACGAAATTGAAGCACACATAAAAACCCTCAAAGGGTGCTGCATTGCCAGTGTAACGGGGCGTTTTTACGCTTTGGACAGAGACTCTCGCTGGGAGCGTACACAAGAAGCTTACGATGTTATTTGCTGTGGCCAATCAGAATTTAAAGCCGCCACGGCTCAAGAAGCTGTTGAAATGGCTTATGCGCGTGATGAAACCGATGAGTTTGTACAGCCCACGGCCATTCTCAATAAAAAAGGGAAAAAATCCAAAATCAAAGATGGCGATGCCATCCTGTTTATGAACTTTCGCTCCGACCGCGCTCGCCAGATCACCAGCGCCTTTATTATTGAAGATTTTGGTGATTTTCACCGTTGCAAAACCCCCATGCTCTCCAGCTTTGTGACCCTAACACAATACAATAAAAGCTTTGAAAACTTCGGTGCCAGCGTGGCCTATCGACCCACCAAGCTTAAAAAAACCTTTGGGCAAGTCATTGCCAAACACAAGCTTCGCCAACTGCGCATTGCCGAAACTGAAAAATACGCTCACGTTACCTTCTTTTTTAACGGCGGCATAGAAGAACCCTACCAAGGAGAAGATCGTATTTTAATCCCCTCACCCAAAGTACGCACCTATGACCTGCAACCCGAAATGAGCATTGGCGAACTTACTGATAACCTGACCACCGCCATTGAATCCGATAAATACGACACCTTTATCTGCAATATTGCCAATCCAGACATGGTCGGACACACAGGAAACCTTGATGCCTGCATTAAAGCCGTTGAAGCGGTTGATAACGCTTTAGGGAAAATTATTGAATCCATTCAAAAATCGAACGGGCAAATCATCATCACCGCAGATCATGGCAACATAGAGATGCTCATTGACCCTAAAACAGGCAAACCACTTACCTCACACACAACCTGCCCAGTCCCACTCGTCTACGTTGGCCCAGAAGCACTGACTCTACGCTCAGACGGCGCACTGCCAGACGTAATTCCAACGCTGCTTGATTTAATGGGTATTAAAAAACCAGACGAGATGACGGGTAACAGCTTACGCAGCAAGGGGTGATTTTAAAATACGTGATCTAAATGCCCTAAACACAGCAACAAGGTATAAAAGCTATCAAGAAGGGGGGGGATTTTTTCTCCTCCATCCCCGACCAAACCCCCAAACAAGCCTTGCTGCACCCTTGATTATTCCCCCTTAAATACAGTATAATTCCGCTCTTATTTTTATCTTTTAAATACGCCAAAATTAGATATTTTCACTGTATATCAATGCGTTAAGCGCATAGCCGATCTAAATTTGTGAACTATTTGACCGACAGGAAACCGAATATGAATCCCTTACAAGCCCAATCAGGTCTTAAATTAACTGGCCTCTACTCCCCTGAGTTTGAAAAAGAGAACTGTGGTTTTGGTTTAATTGCCAACATGGACGACAAGCCAAGTCACAAAGTTGTTCAAATCGCGATTGAATCACTTACCAACATGACTCACCGTGGTGGTGTCGCCGCCGATGGTTGTACAGGGGATGGTTGTGGTTTATTGATTAAAAAACCCGACGTATTTTTACAACAGGCTACCCGTGAGATTGGATTTCAACTCAACGCACTGTATGCCGTTGGAATGGTTTTTTTAAGCAAAGACAATCAAAAAGCAGCGCTGGCTCGTACCACGCTTGAAGAAAAACTAACCAACAAAGGCCTTATCATTGCTGGTTGGCGCACCGTTCCGGTCAACTCGAACGTGCTCGGTGAACAAGCGGGCAAAATGGAGCCATTAATTGAGCAAATATTCGTTAATGCACCCGACACCCTAGACGAAGCCGCATTTAATCGTTTACTGTTTACCGCACGTCGCAAAACTGAAATGGCCATTGAAGCCAATGACACCGATTTTTACATCGCATCACTCAACAGCGCCCTTATTTCTTACAAAGGGCTGGTCATGCCCAAAGAGTTGCCTGAATATTATCTAGACTTACAAAATGAAGCCTTTGCTTCATCGTCTATTTCATATCATCAACGTTTTTCAACCAACACCTCACCGCAATGGCGTTTAGCGCAACCGTTCCGCTTCTTAGCGCACAACGGCGAGCTAAACACCATTCGTGGTAACCGCAATTGGGCGTTAGCGCGTCAAAGTAAATTTGAAACACCACTGCTGCCCGATTTAGCCGAGCTAAAACCACTGGTGGCACAGTCAGGCTCCGATTCCAACTCGCTTGATAACATGATGGAAATCCTCATGATGGGCGATATGCACATCTTTCAAGCCCTGCGTGTTTTAGTACCGCCTGCTTGGCAAAATGTGCCCCACATGGATCCAGATAAGCGCGCCTTCTTGGAGTACAACTCCATGCACATGGAGCCATGGGATGGTCCTGCGGGAATGGTCATTAACACAGGTAAATACGCCATTTGTGGTGTCGATCGTAACGGCTTGCGTCCAACTCGCTATGTGATTACCAAAGACCGTCACATCACCTTTGCATCTGAAATTGGAGTGTATGATTATGCGCCCGAAGACGTACTCGAAAAAGGCCGTCTAAAACCGGGGCAAGTCATTGCGGTCGATTTAGAAAACGGTACGTTGCTGAAACCTGACGAAATTGATGAGCAACTGAAAAATGCACACCCCTACCGTGAATGGATGGACGAAGGGTACATGCACATCGAAGAGTCATTAGACCAAAATGACCATACTCGTGGTTGGGACGAAAAAACCACTGAAACCTATCAAAAATACTTTCAAGTCACCTTTGAAGAACGCGATGCGGTACTCAGAGTGCTGGCCGAAGACGGACAAGAAGCCACCGTGTCCATGGGAGACGATACCCCGTTACCCGTTTTTTCACACAAGCCTCGTTCAGTCTTTGACTACTTTCGCCAAATGTTTGCTCAAGTCACCAATCCACCGATTGATCCGTTACGTGAAAACATTGTCATGTCTCTCAACACCTGTTTTGGTCGTGAACAAAACATGTTTGAAATTGGTCCCGAACACGCGCGTCGTTTAGAGGTGCAGTCGCCTGTTCTTAGCCCTGCGATGATGGAGCAACTGCTCTCCTTAACAGACAAAGACTACCAACACGCTATTATTTCTCTGCACTACAACCATGAAGAGATGGGCTTAAAAGCCGCCGTTGAAGCCGTATGCGAACAAGCCGCAAACGCGACTCAGTCTGGTATCACTTTGTTGGTGTTAAGCGATTTAGACATTAAAGAAGGCTTAACCACCATTCCCGCCGTCATGGCAACGGGTGCGGTGCATCACTACCTAATTGAACAAGGGTTACGAACAGAGGCCAATATTATTGTCCAAACAGGTACCGTACGTGACTCGCATCACTTTGCGGTTCTATTTGGCTACGGTGCAACGGCGGTTTATCCATACTTAGCGTACGAAAGTTTGGAAGACATGCGCCGTTCAAAAGAGCTTTGTGATGAACTCAGCATTAAAAAATACATCAGCAACTACCGTAAAGCCATTAATAAAGGGCTGTTTAAAATTCTCTCTAAAATGGGCATTTCAACCATCACCTCCTACCGTGGTTCACAATTGTTTGAAGCCGTTGGGTTAACCAAAGAGATTGTTGATCTCTGCTTTAAAGGCACGCCCACCCGCATTGAAGGCACCAAATTTGAGCACCTAGAACTCGATCAGCGTCGTTTAGCATGGGAAGCATTTAGCCCGCGTAAATCACTGCAACAAGGTGGACTGTTCAAATACGTGCACGGTGGCGAATACCATGCCTTTAACCCAGAAGTGGTTAACAGCATTCGTGAAGCGGTGCAAAAAAATGATCAAGCCAAATACAATGAGTTTAAAGACCTGGTAGACAACCGTCCCGCAATGACCATTCGCGACCTATTTACCTTTAAAGACGGCATTCAAAGCGTTGAGTTAAGCCAAGTAGAACCGGTAGAAGCCATCTACAAACGCTTTGACTCCGCAGGTATTTCGTTAGGAGCACTCTCACCCGAAGCACACGAAGCCCTCGCCACCGCCATGAACCGCTTAGGCGCACGCTCTAACTCAGGCGAAGGCGCAGAAGATCCTTCGCGTTACGGTACCGAAAAAATGTCCAAGATTAAGCAAATTGCTTCTGGACGTTTTGGAGTCACCGCACATTACTTGCGCAATGCCGAAGTGTTGCAAATTAAAGTCGCACAAGGTGCAAAACCGGGAGAAGGCGGACAGCTTCCTGGTCATAAAGTAGACATGACTATCGCCAAACTACGCCACTCTGTTCCAGGCGTAACCTTAATTTCCCCCCCCCCTCATCACGATATTTATTCCATCGAAGATTTGGCGCAATTGATTTACGATCTTAAACAGATCAACCCAAACGCGTTAATCTCCGTTAAACTCGTTGCAGAACCAGGCGTGGGAACCATTGCCGCTGGGGTGGCCAAAGCCTATGCCGATCTGATTACCATTTCAGGTTACGATGGTGGAACCGGTGCCAGCCCAATGACCTCCGTTAAATACGCAGGAAACCCGTTTGAAATGGGCTTAGCCGAAGCGCATCAAGTACTGCGTGCCAACGACCTACGTGGTCAAGTTATCTTACAAGCCGACGGCGGCCTTAAAACAGGACTAGACGTAGTAAAAGCCGCCATTCTTGGTGCTGAAACCTTTGGATTTGGAACCGTTCCAATGGTTGCACTCGGTTGTAAATACCTACGTATTTGCCATCTAAATACCTGTGCGGTGGGCGTTGCAACCCAAGACAAACGTCTTCGTAGAGAGCACTTTATCGGTATGCCAGAGATGGTCATGAACTACTTCCGTTTCCTCGCTGAAGACACGCGTGGCTGGATGGCCAAACTGGGCGTCACCTCATTAGAGCAGTTGGTCGGGCGCGTTGATCTATTAAAAATGATTGACAACCCTCTCACTGAAAAACAGAAAAACATCGACCTCAGCGCCTTCATTACCGATGCTGGCGTACCGGCCGATAAACCTCATACCGTACAAGTCAAACGCAACAATCCGTGGGATAAAGGCGAAATTGCCGAAGCGATGGTCAAAGCGACTCTGCCTGCCATTGAAGCCAAATCAGGTGGTACATTCGAGTTTGATCTTGTCAATACTGGTCGCTCTATTGGTGCGCGTGTGGCAGGTGAAATTGCCGAACGCTACGGCAACAACGGCATGAAAGATCAACCCATTACCTTAAAACTCAATGGCATTGCAGGTCAATCCTTTGGAGTCTTTAACGTAGACGGCTTAAACCTTCACCTAGAAGGCGATGCCAACGATTACGTGGGCAAAGGCATGGCAGGCGGTGAAATTGTCATTCGTCCTCCTGAAAACAGTGCGTTTGATCCAAAATTTACCCCCATTGTGGGCAACACCTGCCTCTACGGAGCAACGGGCGGTAAGCTGTTTGCCAACGGAACCGGTGGTGAACGATTTGGGGTACGTAACTCTGGCGCCATTGCCGTAGTAGAAGGATTAGGCGATCACGGTTGTGAATACATGACCGGAGGAACCGTCGTCAGTTTGGGTGAAATTGGGGTGAACTTTGGTGCGGGTATGTCAGGCGGTATGGCGTTTATTTTAGACACCGATCACACCGTGCCCGATCGTATCAATCCCGAAATGGTTGAGTTTTTACGCATCGACACCGAAAACACCGAAGCCTATCGCGTGTACTTAAAAGCGTTAATTACCGAATACGTTGAAAAAACCAACAGTCCTTGGGGTCAAGAAGTACTCAAACACTTCAGTCGCCATATTACCAACTTCTGGCTGGTAAAATCCAGAGCCATCGGCATCGAATCACTCTTTGACCTATTCGCAAATTGCGCCGATTAAGACAACAGGAAGGACGTTAAAAATGCCAAACAAAAAAACCAATGTTAGACAATTTTTAGAGCTCAATCGCCAGCTTCCTGAAAAGAAAGCCGCGCAAGAACGCAAACAAGAATTTAATGAAATTTACACCTCATTCACACTCGAAGACGCCATGGCGCAAGCCGATCGTTGCTTGCACTGCGGTAATCCCTACTGTGAAGTTGCCTGTCCCGTTCATAACTACATTCCAAACTGGTTAAAACTGGTGGCCGAAGGCAACATTCAACAAGCGGTCGAAATTTCACATAAAACCAACGTACTGCCCGAAATGTGTGGTCGAATTTGCCCGCAAGATCGCCTTTGCGAGCAAGCCTGTACCCTTGAAGACACCCATTTTGGTGCCGTCACCATTGGTGCGATTGAAAAATTCATTACCGATACCGCCATGGCCGAAGGCTGGAAGCCCGATATTTCAGACATTGTGATGACCGATAAAAAAGTCGCCATCATCGGTGCTGGCCCCGCAGGAATTGCCGCCGCTGATATTCTCATTCGCAACGGCGTAAAACCCGTTGTCTTTGAAAAGCAACCCGAAATTGGCGGCCTACTCACCTTTGGTATTCCACAATTTAAGCTCGATAAAGACATTATTATTCGTCGTCGTGAAATCTTAGAAGAGATGGGCATTGAGTTTCGTTGCAATATCGAAGTGGGCAAAGACATCGCCTTCCAAACTTTGCTTGATGAATACGATGCCGTTTTCCTAGGAATGGGAACCTACAAACCCATGGCAGGACGATTCCCAGGTGAAGACCTACCCGAAGTGCATCAAGCCTTAGACTTCTTAATCGGTAACGTTAAAAAAGAGCTAAACATGCCCCAAACACCCGAACCTTTTACCTCAATGAAAGGTAAAAACGTGGTCGTGTTAGGCGGTGGAGACACCACCATGGATTGTACCCGTACCTCCATTCGTCAAGGCGCAAACAACGTTTACTGTGTGTACCGTCGAGACGAAGCCAATATGCCAGGATCACGTGCCGAAGTTAAAAATGCCAAAGAAGAAGGCGTTGAATTTAAATTTAACCTCGCACCCGTTGAAGTCATTGGCGATGGCAAAGTTGAAGGGCTAAAAGTCATTCAAACCAAACTGGGCGAACCCGATGAAAATGGTCGTCGTCGTGCCGAAATGATCGAAGGGTCTGAAACCATTATTCCATGCGACGCCGTCATCGTCGCCTTCGGCTTTCAACCCAACCCACCGGCTTGGTTCAAAGACTTTAACATTGAGCTCAACCACTGGGATGGCGTAGTCGCCTCCGACAAAACCCTCTACCCCTTCCAAACCACCAATCCAAAAGTATTTGCGGGCGGTGATATGGTTAGAGGGTCTAGTCTTGTGGTTGAGGCGATTGCTGAGGGTCGTTCTGCTGCGGAAGGGATTGTTGATTTTTTGGAGGTTTAGAAAGCGTTTAATATTTTCTTCCCCCCCCTATGTTGAATATAGGGGGGGAAGAAATATTAAATTAAAGGAATTAAATACCAATTTTTTTGTGTCAAACGAATAATTTGAACAGCTTATAAATATTTAGCACTTCTTTGTTATTTAACAATTTTTAAGTTAGCCTTAGACTTAGCAGGAATTTTACCTTGATTATTATTTGAGATAACTGTTGGCATAAACATAAGATTCGTAAGCTCTTCAATTGGCAAGCTTAATTCATGGGCAATATCTGCTACTTCAACTCCTTGTTTTTTTAACATCAAAATAACTTTTTGAAATAACAAAGATACCTCCCTTTCACACCCTTCTGGCTCCTTACTTCTAAATCCCTTCTTCGAGGCATCCATCATCAAAGTTCGATATTGCCACTCAGTTAATAGTCCTAGCTTATTCACTCGATAAACCAAAGAGACTAAAGAGACAGACCATATTTTCTTTAATTTAATCAACGATGAAATAGTTACATATCTCGGAGCATGTTCAATAACACTTACTGCTGGCATTAAAAAAGCAGAAGCAAATGCATCAGCCTCTCGTTCCGCGTCTTTACCTGTATTAGAACGATGACGATGAAGAATTAAATGGCCAAGTTCATGAGCGGCATCAAAGCGACTCCGTTCAGATGATTTTCTAGTATTTAAAAATATATATGGAGTTCCACCTTTCCAAAAGGAAAATGCATCTACATCAGCTGTATTTTCAGCTAATGAAAAAACTCTGACACCTTTAGACTCCAGAAGATGAACAATATTTTTAATCCCCTTCTGTCCTAATTTCCATCTTTGTCTCAATTCATCAGCCACACTTTCAAAGTCATCAGACCCTCGAAAATCAGGTAAATCATGACGAGGTAATGAAAAAGAATGCTCTAAATATTCAGATAACAACACACCAAGCTGTCCAGCAGCGATAGCTGCATGTTGCTGAGATGCTTTCATAGATTTTAAAGATCTAAATGCAACCGTAGATGAATCCACTCCTTCAATATCGGCTCCATAAAAAAAATGAATAGGGTATCTAAGAGCCAAAGAAATTAATTTAATTGACTCTTCAGTTGGAATATGGCGATTTTCTTTTTCATAAAGCGATAACATTTTTGAAGACATACCTAGCTCTTCAGCAAGAGCTTTATATGTCATTTTTCTTCTCTGTCGAGCAAGCTTTAAAAGACTTGGATTAAAAAAATTACTCATCTTTAAGCATCTTTAAGAAAAATATCAAAATCAATTTCTTCAGGGCTATCAGAAGAATCAACATCTAAGCTTATTTCATCATTAAATGAGACTAGATCGAAAATATGACGAAACGACCATTCAGAAATTCTATCATTAAAACTGAAACTTACTGGAATAGATAATTCAAATCTTGCTTCCTGTTTATCAATATCAAAATAATATAATAATAAATAATGCAAATGACTATCGAGAGGAGCTTCAACCTCTTCTACGAGATAATCATCAAATAAATCAAAATTTTTGTTAACAATTTTTTTTGTGACAGAACCTTTAGAATTTTTTGTACAAGGAATATTTTTAGTTCCTGTATTTTTATCACCAGAAGAAACGCCAATTGAAATATTTAACTCCTTATTAAACATTAAAGGAACATTTTTATTATCAATAATTTTCCATCCCTTTAGCGTTAAAGCTTTCCTTATTGCCGCAACGGTTTCACTCCACGCACGGTATCCAGCGTTAGTTTTTGGATGAAAAACTGTCGAATTAGTATATTCAAAATATCCTGCTTCAACTGCTTGTATAAACACTTCTCGCTCAACCCCAATTTCAGTGAGTTTATCTAAACCATTTACAAACTCTTTTTTCAAAACACTTATAGCCATATTTACACCTTTTAAACTATTAATTTCCGATTATCATACCTCATTTGAGGAGGAATAATCGGAAATATTAAATTCAAAAAAATATTCAACTACAAATGCGTCACAGTCAGTTTAAGCCCCAAAGGCATCACAACCTTATTAATCGTCTCAAATTTTGGCGATGCATCTCCTGAAAGGGATTTGTAAAGACTCGCACGCGTTACGCCCGCATCTTTAGCTACTTGAGTCATGCCTTTTGATTTAGCCACATTCGCAATGTGCTATTTACAATTTTTCAGAATCACCCTTTTCAAAAGAAACTTTAAGGAACTCTTCAATTAGTTCAGGGGTATCAAGGTGTTGGCTTGCATCCCATTTAAAGGTTTCAATTGTCATAAATTACTCCAACTCTTTTAAAATCATTCTAGCTTTCGATATATCAGCGGTTTTACTGCCACCATTAAGCAATAAGATCATCGTATCCCAGCGGAGACATAAAAAACAAATTATTGAGCCTTGGCTTAACATATTAAACTGACTGTCAACTTGTATTACATTAAGCAAATAAGGTATTATTAAAGTATATTTTTTATACTTTATTTTAAAGGTTTTTATGAAATTTGAATATGATATAAATAAAAGCCTTATCAATAAAAAGAAGCATGGCTTGGATTTTGAAGAAGCACAGGCATTATGGCGTGACAGTGAGGCTGTCAATATTCAAGCTAAAAGTGATACTGAAGTAAGATATGCATTTATATCTAAACTTAACAATAAACATTGGATCGCTTTTTACACCCTTAGAAATAATGTTATTCGCCTTATTTCCGTTAGGCGGACAAGAAAAAATGAGCAAAGGATTTATGATGAAAGCTAAAGAATTAGATGCCTTATTTGACAGCGGTGAAGACATTACTCAATATTTGGACATGTCAACGCTCACAAAAAATGGTACGCAAACAAAAAAAGTGAATGTTGATTTTCCAGAATGGGTTATTAATTCTCTTGATTTAGAAGCCAAAAAAATTGGCGTCACAAGACAGTCCATTATTAAAGTTTGGATTGCTGAAAGATTAAAAGAAGAAGCTCAGCCCTTACAGACAAGTTAAACTCGTTATAACGACTGAAAGCATAGGGGGGGGGCAGGGCCAACGCACTAAAATTCAGATCCAAATAAAACCTTAGAGCGATATTCATCATTCCACCCCGCATTGAGCCGTTTTTGCTTAATACTCTGCTTTGACGGCTCTGTTTTAAATAAA
>JAMOLY010000030.1 GCA_027068835.1 Thiomicrorhabdus sp.
GACTCCCCTACGGGACGCCAATTTGCGGGAATAGCTCAGCGGTAGAGCACAACCTTGCCAAGGTTGGGGTCGCGAGTTCGATCCTCGTTTCCCGCTCCATATTTAAGTAAGTTGAAAAGAGCACTCTAGGCCGTGTTATGACGTTCAACTTACTGTTTGTTGAGATACAAACATTTAAAATAATTTTTTATAGTAGTTTTATAAAGAGTTATTTTTGTGTAACTAGTTCAATCGAGTTGCGCTGTAGTTCAAGGCAGAAGGAGGGAGCATACAACCGTATGTGACTGACGACCAACGCAGAAATACAGTGTTACTCGGTTGAAATAGCACACAAAAAATGTCCCGTTCGTCTAGAGGCCTAGGACACCGCCCTTTCACGGCGGTAACAGGGGTTCGACTCCCCTACGGGACGCCACATTTTAAACCCACAATAAGTTCTCTTATTGTGGGTTTTTTTATGTCTAAAGTTTAAGGAAATCTACTGAAAATCCTTTTGATATAAAGCTGAGTCGGGAAACAAAGGGGGGGGATTTACTGCCTTAAAATAGAGGCTGATTCAATGTTCTTAATGCGCTCAATGTAGTCTAAAATATCGCCTAACACCATGTTGCTGTCAATTTCTAAAGTTAAGTTCATGTCCACCGTTCGTTCTTGCAAGTCGGTATGAGTTTGGCTATCAATTAAATTAACATTAAGTTCTGATAGGGTCGACATTACATCACGTAACAAGCCCTTGCGGTCAAATGCAATGATGTGCAAACTGGCTTGGTAATCGGGTTGCTCTGCCTGCTCTTTATTCCAAGACACATCAATCAGACGCTGTAATTCATCGTGGGTTAAGTTTAGTATGTTTACACAAGCACGATTATGTACGGTAATACCACGCCCACGGGTTACGTAACCCACAATGTCATCCTCAAATTTAGGCTGACAACACGGTGCTAAATTTGTTGTTAGCTGCGTTGCACCCACCACGTAAGCTGTGGTTTGTGCTGCATCATTGGCGGCCTCTTTTGCTTTGAAGGTAAACGATTTTTGATTGCTACCAAGCTTAATTTGAGGCTTTAATAGCCGTTGAATCGCGCTGGCAAGTTGGCGTTCATTAATTCGGCTTTTACCAATGTCTTCAAAAAAGATGTCGCTGTCATTGTATTTAAAACGTTCTAAGATTTGAGATAAGGTTAAGGATTCGGCATGAAGTCGCTTGATCTCTCGGTGATAAATAGCCTCGCCCGCTTGAGTGTTTTCCTCTTTATTTTGTTTGTTAAACCAGTTTTTAACCTTATTACGAGCACTGCTACTGGTTAAATAGCCTAAGTTTGGGTTTAACCAATTACGGCTGGGTTGCCCATTTTTAATGGTTAAAATTTCAACTTTATCGCCCGTTTTTAAAGGTGTACTGAGCGGTTTTATTCGCCCATTTATTTTAGCACCACGGCAACGATGGCCTAGTTTTGTGTGTATGCTATAGGCAAAATCAAGCGGGGTGGCTCCTTGTCTTAAAGTGATGATCTCATTTTCGGGGGTCATCACAAAAATATTTTGGCTTTGAAGCTCGGTACTGATCTCTTTAAATATTTCAGGATCGTCAGAGCTTTCAAGGAGTTGTCGAACGTTTGAAATACTTTTTTCGAGCTGTTTATCAAACCCTTTGCCGCCTTCTTTATAGCGCCAGTGGGCGGCTACTCCGTATTCGGAATTGTAGTGCATTTCGGGGGTTCGAATTTGAATTTCAACCGTATTGCCTTCAGGGCCAATAATAACGGTGTGAATTGATTGATATCCGTTTTCTTTGGGCGTTGCAATGTAGTCATCAAACTCTTGCTTAACGTAGTTCCAGCGGCTGTGAATCAGCCCTAAAACTTCGTAACAATCTTTAACGGAGTCTACGTAAATTCGAACGGCTCTTAGGTCGTAGAGTTCATCCATTGGAAGCTGTTTACGCTGCATTTTTTTCCAAATGCTGTAAATATGCTTGGGACGACCTGAAATTTTGGCTTTAATGTTGTGTGAGCTTAATAGTTCACCCAAGGTTTCAATGGTTCGGCTAATATAGCCCTCGCGCTCTGTTCGCTTAACATTAAGCTGAGAAGCGATCTCTTTGTACTCTTTTTCATGCAAATACCGAAAAGAGAGATCCTCTAGCTCCCATTTTAGTTGGGCAATGCCAAGCCGATTCGCAAGGGGGGAGAAAATAAGCTCTGTTTCAGAGGCAATTTGGTGACAAGCCTCAGGATCTTCGTATTTTAAATGACGCAATCGAGCCACACGATAGGCTAGTTTAACAATCATAATGCGAATATCAGACGTCATGGCCAGAAGCATTTGGCGCAACCGTTCGTTTTGAACGTCATCAGAGCGCCGATTAATATCAAACTCTTTAAATTGATTAAGCTTGCGAATCCCTGCAACCAACTCCGCAGTCGATGCACCAAAGCGCTCTTCAATCATTTCAATGGTATAGATATTGACTAAATTGGTATCACTCACCAATGTTGCAATCAAGGTCTCTTCATCCACGTTAAGGCTGGAAAGAATTTGAGCCACATCAATACTACGAACCACACCTGATTCGGGTACGTTCTGCGCTTCAATAGCGATAGAGCAGGCAAGTTCGCAACGAACTAATTGTTCGGAAGGAATGTCTTCTTTTTTAAAAATTAAAGAAAAAAGTTCACGGGCTGTTTGCATTGTAAGGGGAAACCATTTTGGGTTTTTTTTAAGATCTAATTTAATCGAATTTAAAAATTAATTCTATTAAAGGTCTGTGTAAAAATTAATCTTCTAGCCCTTCCATAAAGTCGTCCGGAAAGGATGCTAAATCTTTGGTAAACTTTTTAACCGCTCGTTGTGCTCGCATAAATTCTTTGTTACTAATTTTCATAGTGCGCATGGATTCCATTGCCATCTCCCTAACTTCTTCGGTGACGTAGCTACAGTCTTCGGTTTCAACCACGGCTAATCGGGCAATACTGAGTAAATTCACCAGTTCAAAGGCAATGTTTTCACCTTTAGGGCATCGTTTAACATTGTCTTGTTGAAATAAGATACCACTGTAAATTGAGTTTTTGACACGCCATTTTTTGGCGACATATACTCCAATGTAACTGCTCGTGGTATCGTATAGTTTTAACTCTTTTTCTTGAGCGGTAGAGGGGTGTCTTAGGCTTGCGATGTAGCACTCTTTATACGATTTTGGATCGTAACGATTTAACACAATATACCCAACATTGAAAAGCAGCCCAAAAAGGTAAGCATCGCTGCTTTTTACTTCTGGGCAAAAGTTGGACAGTTCGCCCATTGCTGTGGCAATTTTAATGGCGTGATTGACGATTAAGGCATCGTCTCCAAAGGATTGAAAGGTAAACTCTACGGCACTGGAAAAGAAAACGGAAAAAACGCCCTTTGTGCCCAAAAGAGAAACGGCTTCTCTGGCCGTTGTAATCTCTTTTTGATGCACAAAACTTGCCACCGCTAAAAATTTTGTTAATAACTTCGGGTTTCGGCTAATGCACTCTGCAATCACCACAACATCGGGAGTAGGCCTGAGTGACTCATCTTGCAGTCGTGCCACTTCGGTTGAAATGCTAG
>JAMOLY010000031.1 GCA_027068835.1 Thiomicrorhabdus sp.
GGGGGGGGGGGGAATTTATCCCCCCCCCCTCAAACAAAACATTGAAACAGACTGCCTTAACCAGTTTATGGGTTGCGGTGATTTTAGTGATTGTCGATCAGCTCACTAAATATTGGGCGGTTTCCACATTAACCTTTGCCGAACCTGTGGCGGTTATGCCTTACTTAAACTGGACACTCGCCTATAACTACGGCGCGGCCTTTAGCTTTTTAGCAGACATGGGTGGCTGGCAACGTTGGTTCTTTTCAGGGTTGGCATTGATTGTAAGCGTGGTATTTGTGGTTTGGTTATCACGTTTACCCAAAGGGTTTACCACCGAAGTGTGGGGTATCAACCTCATCTTAGGCGGCGCCATTGGCAACGTCATCGACCGAGTGCTCGAAGGACGCGTTACCGACTTTATCGACTTCTACATCAGCACATGGCATTACGCCACCTTTAACGTCGCAGACATGGCAATCTCTGTAGGTGCGGTACTGTTAATCTTTTCAGAGTTCTTTTTGAAGCCTAAGCAGAGTGCTAAGTTAGACAGCAAGCGAAAAAAATAACGCTTTTCTTACATGCGATTTCTCGTGATAATGACTCATTTAATCAATCCCAAGCAATTTATGTGTTTGCAAGCTGAGTTGCCATTTTGGGTGTTGTAGGCAGTATTCAATGGTTTTCTTTAGATTTTCTTGTTGAATTTTTGGGTTGGCGTCATCCATTGGTTGTAGGTAAAAGTGTTGATAGTTTAAATGTTCGATTTGTTCGGGCATTAGATCGGGTTGTGGGTAAACCAGTTTTAATTCATGGCCTGATTCGAGCAAAACGGGTGCATTGGCTTTTGGGCTCATGCAAATCCAATCTATGTTTTTAGGGGTGCGCTTTGTGCCGTTGGTTTCAATGGCAATTTCAAACTGGTGTTGATGCAGTTGTCTAATTAAAGCGTCATTAACTTGCAGTAGTGGCTCGCCACCCGTCAGTACAACAAAGGGGGGGGGATTATTTTGCGTGGTATTTTTGGGCCAAAATGACAGTAAGTGTTGGCACAGTGCTTCTGCATTTGCAAAACGTCCCCCATTTTGACCATCGGTGCCAATAAAATCGGTGTCACAAAACTGGCAGACCGCACTGGCTCGGTCAACCTCTCGTCCTGTCCATAAATTGCAGTTGCTCATGCGGCAAAAAATGGCGGGTCGTCCGCTGTAAAATCCTTCTCCTTGCAGGGAGTAAAAGACTTCTTTCACCGAGTAGCTCATGCGTTTTCCTTTATTTTGACGAGAATTTTTGTTTGAATGTAGGCTATTTTACTCGAACTTTAGGCCTATTTTATTCTTATCGAGTTCGGTATGAAGTGATATAATTATCAGCTTATTTAAAATCAGTAAAAAATGGATTTTCAGCGATGTCAGCAAAGACTTTATACGATAAATTGTGGGATGCGCACTTGGTGCGTGAGGAAGAAGATGGCACGGCATTGATTTACATTGACCGCCAACTGCTTCATGAAGTCACGTCCCCGCAAGCGTTTGAAGGGTTGCGCATGACGGGTCGTAAGCCTTGGCGTATTGATACAAACTTGGCTACGCCAGACCATAATGTGCCTACGACGGATTTAACGGGTGGGGTGGCGAGCATTAAAGATCCCGTCTCTCGTATTCAGGTTGAAACGTTAGGAATGAATGCGCGTGAATTTGGGATTACCGAGTTTGCCATGGGCGATATTCGTCAAGGAATCGTGCATGTTGTTGGCCCCGAAGAGGGCGCGACCTTGCCTGGTATGACGGTAGTTTGTGGTGATTCCCATACCGCAACGCATGGCGCGTTGGGCGCGTTGGCGCACGGCATTGGTACATCAGAAGTTGAGCATGTTTTGGCGACTCAATGTTTGATTCAGAAAAAAATGAAAAACATGCTGATTCGTGTAAACGGTCAGTTGCAAAAGGGCGTAACACCTAAAGATGTGGTGTTGGCCATTATTGGAAAAATTGGTACGGCAGGTGGAAACGGCCATGCAATCGAGTTTGGCGGTCAGGTGTTTCGTGATATGTCGATTGAAGGGCGGTTGACCGTTTGCAATATGGCGATTGAAGCGGGTGCGCGTGTTGGTTTGGTGGCTGTAGATGAGAGAACCGTTGAGTACGTTCAAGGTCGGCCTTATTCACCAAAAGGCGATGACTGGGATAAAGCGGTTGTGGCTTGGGTGGATTTGACCTCAGATGAAGGTGCGCACTTTGATAAAGTGATTGAATTGGACGGTTCCTTAATTGAGCCTCAAGTCTCTTGGGGAACCTCGCCTGAAATGGTGGTGGATATCAATGGGTTTGTGCCCGATCCAGCCAAAGAGCCAGATGTGGTGAAAGCCGATGGTATTCAGCGTGCTTTGGATTATATGGGACTTAAAGCCAATACACCGATGAAAGAGGTTCCTGCGGAATATGTGTTTATTGGCTCGTGTACCAACTCTCGTATTGAAGATTTTAGAGCTGCCGCACACGTACTTAAAGGGCGTAAAGTCGCAGACTCTGTTGAGTTGGCACTGGCTGTCCCGGGCTCGGGTTTGGTTAAACAACAAGCCGAAGCCGAAGGGCTGGATAAGATATTTATTGAAGCAGGTTTTGAGTGGCGAAACCCTGGGTGTTCGATGTGTTTGGCGATGAATGCCGATAAATTACCCGCAGGCAAACACTGTGCGTCTACTTCAAATCGTAATTTTGAAGGGCGACAAGGTGCGGGCGGTCGTACGCATTTGGTGAGTCCTGAGATGGCAGCCGCAGCTGCGGTGGCAGGGCATTTTGTTGATGTTCGTGATTATTTGTAAGCGCAAGGGAGAGTACTATGGATAAAATTGTAAAAATGACTGCGCTTGTTGCTCCAATGGATCGCGCCAATGTGGATACGGATGCGATTATTCCGAAACAGTTTTTAAAGTCAATTAAGCGTACAGGCTTTGGACCTAACTTATTTGATGAGTGGCGTTATGAAGATGTAGGGCAACCAGATTCGGACAATTCGCATCGTCCGTTACGCAAAGAATTTGTGTTAAACCAACCCCGTTATCAGGGGGCTAAAATTTTATTAGCTCGTGAGAACTTCGGTTGTGGTTCCAGTCGAGAGCACGCCCCTTGGGCGCTGAAAGATTATGGCTTTGATGTAGTGATTGCCCCCAGTTTTGCAGACATATTTTTTAATAACTGTTTTAAAAATGGCATTATGCCGCTTGTGTTAGATGAATCGATTGTTGACGGTTTATTTCAAGACGTGTTTGCGCAAGTGGGTTATGAATTAACGGTTGATTTGGAAAGTCAGAAAATTATTAAGCCAAATGGCGAAAAAATTCCATTTGAGATTGATGCATTTAGGCGCCACTGTCTACTCAATGGGTTGGATGATATCGGCTTGACCTTAGCGCATCAAGATGACATCAAAGCATACGAAGCCAAGCATAAGCAAGAAGCACCTTGGCTGTTTGCATAAAAGCATAAACATATATTTAAGAGAGAGTTTTCGCATGACACAACAAGTATTAATCTTACCTGGAGATGGAATCGGTCCTGAAATTACCGCAGAAGCGGTAAAGGTATTAGAGGCATTAAAAATTTCTGACGGACTAGACATTCATATGACCGAAGACTTAGTGGGTGGTGCGGCGTATGATGCGCATGGCCTTCCTTTGTCGGATGAGACAATGGCACAAGCACAAGCAGCCGATGCGATTTTATTGGGTGCTGTAGGCGGTTATAAGTGGGAGTCTTTGGACATCTCTGTGCGTCCCGAAAAAGGCTTGTTGCGTTTGCGTTCAGAGATGAAATTGTTTGCTAACTTACGACCTGCTTTTTTATACCCTCAGTTGGCCGATGCCTCAACCTTAAAGCCAGAAGTGGTTGCAGGGTTGGATATTTTGATTGTGCGTGAATTAACGGGGGGCATCTATTTTGGTCAACCGCGTGGTATTCGTGTATTGGATAATGGCGAGCGTCAAGGGTTTAACACCTACGTGTATTCAGAGTCTGAAATTAAACGCATTGCACACGTGGCATTTAAAGCGGCGATGAAGCGTAATAAAAAACTGACCTCCGTTGATAAAGCCAATGTATTGGAAGTGACTGAGCTTTGGCGTGAAGTGGTCGATACTGTTGCAAAAGAGTACCCAGAGGTTGAAGTAAAACACATGTATGTGGACAATGCCGCGATGCAGTTGATTTTGAATCCAAAGCAGTTTGATGTAATGGTCACGGGCAATATGTTTGGTGATATTTTATCGGATGAAGCTTCGATGTTAACAGGCTCTATTGGAATGTTGGCCTCGGCTTCGTTAGATGAAAATAATAAGGGGATGTATGAGCCAAGTCATGGTTCGGCGCCTGATATTGCAGGAAAAAATTTAGCCAATCCATTGGCAACGATTCTCTCTGCGGCCATGATGTTGCGTTATACCTTGGGGCACGAAGAGCTGGCCGTTAAAATTGAAAATGCGGTCTCTAAAGTATTAGATCAAGGATTGCGTACGGGAGATATTTATTCTGAGGGGATGACCAAAGTAGGTTGTCGCGAGATGGGTGATGCTGTTGTTGCAGCATTGTAGACTGTTGCGCATGATGGTTGGTTAAATGCGAAATTATTTCACCATCACCATTAGTGATGTGCACGGTGCACGTCACTACTCGTTTAAACAGTTTATACGCAAATTTTTTTGGGTTGTGTTGGGACTGTTTATTGCATTGTGGGTGTTGGGAGCGGTTTCGATTTGGTGGCTTAATTACGAGGCAAATCAGGTTGAGCAACAGCATGAGGTGATTGTTGATGCGTTTGTGCAAGACTTAAAGGCGACGCAATCTGATTATGAAAAATTATTGGTTGAACGTGCAAAGTTGCGAGAGGAATTGGAAGTAACCAGCTCTCAGGTCAATTATTTGGATCAAACGTTGCAGGGGTTAGAAAAGCTGGTAGGAGAAGCGGGTGAGGCGTCTGAACCGATGCCCTTGATAGAACGAATTAAACAAGTTCAGTTAACCTCTTTGGGTAAGGACATGATGTTGTCGATGATTCCCAATGGTCATGCCGTTCAGAAGTTTCAGGGGATCACCAGTGGGTATGGCTATCGTAAACACCCGCTTACGGGAAAACGTCATTTGCATGCAGGCGTGGATTACCGTGGTAAAAAAGGGGATCCAGTGATCGCAACGGCGGATGGTGTGGTGAATTTTTCAGGGCTTAAAAAGAAAAGTGGTTTTGGAGAGCTGATCAGTGTGACGCACTCGAATGGATTTCGAACCGTTTATGCACATTTAAGCAAACGTTTGGTGAAAGTGGGTCAGTACGTTCAAAAAGGTGAAGTGATCGGTGAAATTGGCTCGACAGGACGTTCTACTGGGAACCATTTGCACTATGAAGTTTGGTTTGTCTTTCGTCGTTTAAACCCTAAATACTTTAATGAGTGGTCGATTGAAAACTACGATGAGATTTTTACAAAGATTAAAGGGGTACCATGGGGTTCTTTAAGTCAAGCGGTCGCGAATCGCGTCAAGAGAGTGGAAAAACAATTATTGCTAAGGGATGTACCGTTGCCGGTGAAATCCGTAAATTAGCAGGTGCTTTGCATGTTGACGGTCGAGTGGATGGTGTGATCGACAGCGACCATGATTTATCGATTGGTAAAGAGGGGTACGTAACAGGGCTTGTTAAGGCTAAAAAAGTCGTATTGAGTGGTGTGTTTGAAGGAAAAATGATTTGTGAAAACATTGAAATTCTTTCAACAGGAAAGTTGATAGGGGATCTTGTTTGCAATGACTTTGTGGTAGAAACAGGCGGAAAATTCATTGGGCAAAGTCATGAAATGACGGAAGGTGGGATGGTGGTTAGCTTGCCAGAAACCTTTGAACAATTGGCTAAGACGGCGATAGAGTCCTTGAATACGGAGCCAAGCAGTGATGACGCTTTAAGCAATAAAAGATTAAGTAATAAAAAAAAATAGCAAAAAATAATGTTTTTTAAGGGTATGAGATGACAAAGTTATACGATATTGCCGTAGTCGGCGCAACGGGCGCCGTGGGTGAAACCATTTTAAAAGTACTTGAAGAGCGTAAGTTTCCTGTTGGAAAGTTGTACCCTTTAGCCAGCAGCCGCTCTGCGGGTAAAAAAATCCAGTTTAATGGTAAGTGGATTGAAGTTTTGGATTTAGAAAAGTTTGATTTTTCACTCGCACAAATTGGCCTATTTTCACCAGGTGCAAGTGTTTCAAAAGTGTATGCGCCTAAAGCTGCTGAAGCGGGATGTGTGGTGATTGATAACACCTCTCAATTTCGATATGACGATGACATTCCATTGGTTGTGCCAGAGGTGAACCCTGATGCCGTGGCAGGTTATAAAAACCGAGGCATTATTGCCAACCCAAACTGTTCGACCATTCAAATGTTGGTGGCGTTAAAGCCAATTTATGATGCGGTGGGCATTAAACGTATTAATGTGGCGACTTACCAAGCGGTATCAGGCACAGGAAAAAACGCGATTGAAGAGTTAGCAAAACAGACTGCTAGTTTATTGAATATGAAAACGGTTGAAACCAAGGTCTATCCTAAGCAAATCGCTTTTAACTGCATTCCTCAAATTGATGTGTTCATGGAAAATGGCTACACCAAAGAGGAGATGAAGATGGTTTGGGAGACCCAGAAAATTATGGGCGATGAGTCCATTTTGGTGAACCCAACAGCCGTACGTGTTCCCGTGTTTTTTGGGCACAGCGAAGCATTGCACATTGAAACTGATAAAAAAATCACCGCCGCAGAGGCGAAGGCATTAATGGAGGCCGCTGACGGCATCGTGCTGGTGGACGAGCACGTGGACGGCGGTTACCCGACTGCTGTGTCGGATGCCGCGGATACCAATCCCGTTTATGTGGGGCGAATTCGTGAAGACATTTCAACTGAAAATGGCTTAAATATCTGGGTCGTTGCAGACAACGTTCGTAAAGGCGCGGCAACCAATACGGTGCAAATTGCAGAGCTGTTAGTGAAAGATTACCTTTGATGTACATTGCATGAAAAAAATGGCATGAAAAAAATTGCACTGGGCATTGAGTACCTAGGTTTTAACTACTGCGGTTACCAACGCCAACTAGACTGCCCAACAGTCCAAGGGCATTTGGAAGAGGCCATCTCGAGTATTGCCAATACACCGATTGGACTTGTTTGTGCAGGGCGCACCGATACTGGGGTACATGCTGTGGGGCAGGTGGTGCATTTTGAGTTGGCCGCAGAGCGACCGCTTAAAGCTTGGTTGCAAGGGGCAAACACTAAGTTGCCTGCGGACATTCGAGTGCGTTGGGCGCAAGCGGTTGATGAGCGTTTTCATGCACGATTTTCAGCGGTTGCGCGTCAATATCGTTACGTTATTTTTAATCGCTCTGTCAACTCCGCAGTATTGGCCAACCGAGTGACTTGGCTGTATTCGCCGTTAGACGTTGAAAAGATGAATTTGGCCGCACAGTCGCTGGTTGGGTATCATGACTTTAGTTCATTTAGAGCATCGGGTTGTCAGGCATCGAATGCATTACGAACCATTGAGTTTATGTCGGTGACTCGCAAGGGCGACTTTGTTTTTATTGATATTAAAGCCAATGCTTTTTTACATCATATGGTTCGAAATATTGCAGGTACGTTGTTTCAAATTGGGTTGTCACAAAAGCCTGTTGAGTGGGTGGGTGAACTGCTTGCTTTGCAAGATCGTACCAAGGCCGCACCCACAGGGCCTGCGGGTGGTTTGTATTTTGTGAATGCATTTTATCCTGATGAGTTTAATATTCCACAAATTGCGTTGGATGAGGTACTTTGGCAGTGAGTAGTGCACTAAAAAATCGTAGAACCCGTGTCAAAATTTGTGGTTTAACCTCGGTTGAAGACGCTTTGTTAGCGGTCTACCATGGTGCGGATTCGATTGGTTTGGTCTTCTATGAATCCAGTCCTCGGAATGTTTCGCTTGAGTGTGCGGCCAGTATTTCACAAGAAATCCCTGCATTTGTGACAAAAACCGCTCTGTTTGTTGATCCAACCGAGGCGTATGTTCAGTCGGTTTTAGAGCAGGTTTCAATTGATCTTTTGCAGTTTCATGGGAATGAATCGCCCGTGTTTTGCGCTCAGTTTAATCGACCATATATTAAAGCGATACGTATGCGAGAGGGCATAGACTTGAAAGTTTTGGCTGAGCAGTACTGTGCGTCATCGGGTCTGTTGTTGGATGCTTATAAAGTGGGGATACCAGGAGGTACGGGCGAACAATTTAATTGGGATCGTGTGCCCCAAAACTTAAATAAACCGATTATTTTGGCGGGTGGTTTAACGCCTGAAAATATTACACAAGCGATTCAACAAACCCAGCCATGGGCGGTGGATGTGAGTGGCGGTGTAGAGTTGTCTAAGGGCGTTAAGTCGGCCCAAAAAATTGAGCAATTTATGCAACGAGTAATGAGTAGAGTTGAATGACTATAGATTTTTCGAAATACCCTGATGAACACGGGCACTTTGGACCTTATGGCGGAGTGTTTGCGCCTGAAACCCTTATGGCGGCACTGGAACAGCTTAAAAACGAATATAAATTGGTTAAAAATGACCCCGCCTTTTTAAAAGAGCTGGCGGAAGATTTGCAAAATTATGTGGGTCGCCCTACGCCTCTCTATTATGCGAAACGTTGGTCAGAGCATCTAGGGGGGGGGAAAATTTATTTAAAGCGTGAAGACTTAAATCATACGGGTGCGCATAAAGTAAACAACACCATTGGTCAGGCCTTGTTAGCGAAGCGCTTAGGCAAGAAACGCATTATTGCTGAAACGGGTGCGGGTCAACATGGTGTGGCAAGTGCAACGGTTGCTGCCCGTTTAGGCTTGGAGTGCGTGGTGTACATGGGGGCGGATGATGTGATTCGTCAAGCCCCTAATGTGGCTCGTATGCGAATGCTGGGCGCAACCGTTGTGCCTGTCGAGTCGGGTACAAAAACCCTAAAAGATGCACTGAATGAAGCGATGCGTGATTGGGTAACCAATGTGGACGATACCTTTTATATTATCGGTACCGTGGCAGGCCCTCATCCTTACCCTGCGATGGTCAGAGATTTTCAGGCGATTATTGGGCGAGAAACCAAGCAACAAGCACTTCAACATGAAAATAAACTGCCTGATGTATTGATTGCCTGCGTGGGTGGAGGCTCGAATGCGATAGGGCTGTTTCATGAGTTTTTGAAAGATGACAGTGTTGAAATGTATGGCGTTGAGCCAGCGGGACTTGGGTTGGACACGGGGCAACATGCCGCACCATTATGCAAAGGAAAGCCTGGCGTTTTTCATGGCAATCGAACCTATTTAATGCAGGATAAAAATGGTCAAATTTTAGGCACGCACTCAATTTCAGCGGGCTTGGATTACCCTGGTGTGGGGCCTGAACACGCTTGGTTAAAAGACATTGGTCGAGTGAACTATGTGGCGGTTGATGACGAAGAGGCGTTGCAAGGTTTTCGAGATTTAACGCGATTTGAAGGCATTATTCCCGCTTTAGAGTCCAGCCATGCATTGGCGTATGCCACCAAGCTCGCACCGACATTATCAAAAGATACAATGATTGTGGTTAACCTCTCTGGTCGTGGTGATAAAGACATGAACACCATTGCACAAATTGAAGGGATTGAGTTTTAAACGCTCTTTGTGGATAAAAAAATATGAGTAGATTACATACAAAATTAGCCGCATTAAAAGCGGCAGGAAAAACCGCCTTGATTCCTTACATCACCGCAGGTGATCCAAGCCCAAAGGCAACGGTCGCACTGATGCATTTGTTGGTAGAAAAAGGCGCAGATGTGATTGAATTAGGCGTGCCTTTTTCAGACCCAATGGCGGATGGCCCTGTGATTCAAAAAGCGGTGGAGCGTGCCTTAATTCATAACGTGAGCTTGGACGATGTGTTGGAGTATGTTCGAGTCTTTCGTGAGCAAGATACTGAAACGCCAGTGGTGTTGATGGGGTATCTGAATCCAATTGAGGCGCAAGGCTATGAAGCGTTTGCCAACGCCGCCAGTTCCGTGGGTGTGGATGCTGTGTTAACGGTTGATATGCCGCCCGAAGAGTCAAAGGGGTATTTGGAAGCATTACAACAAGCCAGCTTAGATCGTATTTTTTTGGTCTCACCCACCACGCCCGACAACCGCTTGAGTGCGGTGAATGAAAAAGGCAGTGGCTTTGTCTATTACGTCTCTTTAAAAGGCGTAACGGGTTCAAAAGAGTTGGATGTTGAGGACGTGGCTCGCAATATGAAACGTTTGCAACAGTCGCTGAGTATGCCAATGGGCATTGGGTTTGGTATAAAAGATGGTGCCACAGCATTTGAAATGGCAAAGATAGGCGATGCCGTGATTGTCGGCTCGGCGTTGGTCAAATTAATTGAAGCGAATCAGTCGAAAGGAAGTTATGATATTCACTTGGCGATTGGTAATAAAATGACAGAATTTCGCACGGCTTTGGATAAAGCCGATGCATTAAAAGGTCAGGAGTAACGTATGAACTGGTTTGAAAAAATTTTACCCAGCATTAAGCAAGGTGCACAGCGTAAAGGATCGGTTCCTGAAGGGTTGTGGACAAAGTGCCCTAAGTGCGAAAGCACGTTGTACCGTGCAGAAGTGGCTCGTAACCAAGAAGTTTGCCCTAAGTGTGACCATCATATGCGCTTAGGTGGACGTGATCGCATTATGGCCTTTTTAGATGCAGACAGTTTTACGGAAACGTCTGCCAATATTTCACCCGTTGATGTGCTTAAATTTAAGGACATTAAACGATACAAAGATCGAATTTCTGCGGCACAAAAAGCAACGGGTGAGAAAGATGCGTTGATTACAGGCGTGGGCACGATCAAAGAGCTAGAAGTGGTGGTTGCCGCGTTTGAATTTAAGTTTATGGGTGGTTCGATGGGATCGGTGGTAGGTGAAAAATTTGTTCGCGCCGTTAATGAAGCCATTGAGCGTCAATGTCCTTTTATTTGTTTTTCAGCCAGTGGGGGCGCGCGAATGCAAGAAGCACTGTTTTCTCTGATGCAAATGGCAAAAACCAGTGCCGCTTTGGGACGTTTACGGGCGAAAGGTTTACCCTACATTTCCGTGTTAACCGACCCTACCATGGGGGGCGTTTCCGCCAGTTTTGCTATGTTAGGTGATCTGAATGTTGCAGAACCTAAAGCGCTTATTGGGTTTGCGGGGCCTCGCGTGATTGAACAAACCGTTCGTGAAACCTTACCCGATGGCTTTCAACGCAGTGAGTTCTTATTAGAGCATGGCGCGATTGATCAGATTATTCATCGTCATGATTTAGCCAGCGAACTGTCCAGCATTTGCAGTATGCTAATGCACCGTACCAATACATTAACGTTGTCTGAAGTGATTGAACCTGAGTTGGTGTAAGTTCACGAATCTCCAGATAGAAAATACGTTTGCACTTTAATTCGCATTTCTATCTGGGGATTCGGAAGGTTCTTTTTTGTCCATATTAATTTATAGAAACCGCTTATCACTATGACAACCCCCAATAATCAATCGAGCTTGCAACACTGGATTGATTGGTTACTTCAATTGCACCCCAAAGAGGTAGAGTTAGGACTGGATCGTATTCGGCTGGTCTCAACCTCAATGCAACTGCTTCGTCCCGCGCCTTTTGTGATCAGTGTGGCGGGCACGAATGGAAAAGGCTCCAGTGTTGCAATGCTGGTTTCGATTTTAAAAGCGGCTGGCTATCAGGTGGGAGCTTATACCTCGCCTCATATTCAATCGTTTAATGAACGCATTCAAATTGACGGCTTGCCTGTAAGCGATGCGGACATTACAAAGGCTTTCGATCAAATTGAAACCGCAAGGGGGGGGATAAAATTAACCTATTTTGAGTTTGCAACCCTTGCTGCACTTTCTGTCTTTAAACAGGCTTCGCTTGATGTGGTGGTTTTGGAGGTTGGACTCGGTGGGCGATTGGATGCAGTGAATGTCGTGGATGCAGATGTCGCATTAATTACAGCCATTGGTATTGATCACGTTGAGTGGTTGGGCGATGATCGCAGTGTGATTGCAACGGAAAAAGCGGGCATTACACGTTCAGGAAGATTGGCGGTCTGTTCAGACAGTGCGCCACCTGAAAGTTTGTTGGTTTATGCGAAACAAAATACCGTGCCTTTAATGCAGTTGAATAAAGATTTTCGTTTGGACTGTTTTGATAACCGTTGGTCAATGATCGGGTTATCAGAAGCCTTTATTAAAGTGTCACACATTGATTCACACAAAAATTTCCCCCCCCCCTCTTTAAAAGGGTCGTTTCAGTTACAAAATGCCGCAGGCGTGGTGGCATTGTTATCACTGCAAGACCGTTTAAAAATTAGTAAAGAGGCAATTTGTACTGGTTTGCAACAAGCCAAGCACCCAGGGAGACTGGATAGCTTTCAAGTTCAAGACCAGTCTTGGTTGGTGGATGTTGCGCATAATCCACAGTCTGCACAGGCGTTGGCCGAGTATTTAGAGCAAATTTCTTCTGATCGCTCAGGGGGAGGCTATACGGCTATTTTTTCGGTCTTGAACGACAAAGATGCACTGCCAATGATTCAAATGATTGCGCCGTTTGTAAAAAATTGGGTGATTGTTGATTTATCGGTTCCTCGTGCAAGTTCTATTGTAGAGTTGACCGAGTTATTGATTAACGCTGGGGTAGCCAAAAATCGAATTTTACCTCAAGAAACGATGGTGAAGGCCGTCACTTCTGTTCAAAAAGAACCGAGTACTCCTATATTGGTTTGGGGCTCTTTTTTTACGGTTTCGCAGGTGTATGGTTGTTTGGATCAAAGGTTAGATTTGTTATGAGAATGGTCGAGAGAGCGGTACAATGGACGAGGTAAGTAAATACCGATTAACGGGAGCTATTATTTGGTTGGTATTATTGGTTGTATTGGTTCCCGTGTGGTTTGGAGAGCCTGTTGATTTTAAACCAGAAGGTACGGTTCCGATTCAAAAAACAGTCGAGCGTCCACTGGTTAAGCAAATCCCTGTTTTGCCAGAAGAAAATGCTAATGCAGTGATGACCTCAAAAAACGGCACACCATTAAAAGCGACAGGGCAAGGGGCTGAGCGATCAGAATCAAACAAAACAAAACGGTGGATTGTTCGAGTCATGGCGTACAAAGATATTAAAGTGGCCAATGATCTATTGGGTCGCTTGGATGGCTTGTACGATGTGGACATTAAAACATTTGAAAAAAGCGGAATGCATTCGGTTCGAGTGGGGCCTTATTTTTCAAAAGCAGAAGCCGAACAGGCAAAACAAAATATAGATAAAAAGTTGTATACCCAGTCTGAGGTTGTGCAGTTAAATTGAACGAGGTCTTAATTTCCGAATCACCAGATAGGTTTGTGTTTCTCTCTGGAAAATTGGGTAATATGTAGGCTTCTCTAAGTATAGAGAGTGTATTAAACATGTGCGGGATTGTTGGAATCGTATTGGCGAGTGGTCAAGTTGTCAACCAAGAGATTTATGATGCATTAACCGTTTTACAACACCGTGGGCAGGATGCCGCGGGGATTGTAACCAGTCAAGATGGGCGTTTTTTTCAACGTAAAGACAATGGCTTGGTTAAAGACGTTTTTCGTACACGCCATATGCGTGACTTGCATGGCAACATTGGAATAGGGCATGTTCGTTACCCAACGGCAGGCTCCTCATCGAGTGCAGAAGCGCAACCTTTTTATGTAAACTCACCCTATGGAATTGCCATGGGACACAATGGTAACTTAACCAATGCAGATAAATTGGCACAAGAAATTTATCGCCAAGATTTGCGTCATTTAAATACCAACTCCGATTCAGAAGTTTTATTGAATGTCTTTGCACATGAATTAATGCAACAAAAAAAATTGTTTGTGGATTCTGAAGATGTGTTTAATTCAATTCGAGCCCTACACAAGCGTGTACGTGGCGGCTATGCAGCGGTAGGAATGATCTCTGGGTTTGGCGTATTCGCATTTAGAGACCCGTTTGGCTTACGCCCCGTGGTTGTAGGAAAACGTGAAACAGAGAATGGTACCGATTATATGGTGGCATCGGAGTCGGTTGCCATTACAGGGCTTGGCTTTACACTCGAAAAAGATTTGGCGCCGGGTGAAGCGGTTGTGATTACCGACGATGGTGAAATAACATACCAGCAGTGTGCTGAAAAACCACAGTTATCCCCTTGTATTTTTGAGTTTGTTTATTTTGCACGTCCCGATTCAATGATTGATAACATTTCCGTGTATAAATCGCGTTTACGCATGGGTGAAACACTGGCCGATAAAATTTTAAAAGAGTGGCCAGATCATGATATTGATGTGGTGATGCCCATTCCTGATACCAGCCGAACATCCGCGTTAGAACTGGCCTATCGTTTAGGTGCGCCTTACCGAGAAGGGTTTATTAAAAATCGCTATATTGGGCGTACCTTTATTATGCCGGGTCAACAGTTGCGAAAAAAATCGGTTCGTCAAAAATTAAATGCCATTGATTTGGAATTTGAAGGTAAAACCGTTTTATTGGTCGATGATTCAATTGTGCGTGGCACAACCTCTGCACAAATTGTACAAATGGCACGAGAAGCAGGGGCTAAAAAAGTGTATTTTGCCTCCGCTGCCCCTGCGGTACGTTATCCGTATGTGTACGGAATTGATATGCCTTCTCCAACCGAATTGGTGGCACACAACCGAACAACTGAAGAGATTGCCGAGGTGATTGGTGCAGATAAATTAATCTATCAAGACCTAGACGATTTGATTCAAGCGGTGGGCGTGGGTAATAAAGAAATTAAGGCATTTGATACCTCCTGTTTTAGTGGCGTTTATGCTACGGGAGATATTACGCCCGAGTATTTAGCGTCTATTGATACAGCACGTAATGATGATGCGCAAACATCTAAAAAAGCACAAGGTCAAGAGACCGTGGGCATTTATAATGGCAGTTAGAGAGTAGTCATGAATTCATTTGATATTGAAACCTTAGCGATTCGTGCGGGCTATGAGCAAACGCATGAGCAAGAAAACAGTGAAGCTATTTTTCCAACCTCCAGTTTCCGTTATGAGTCAGCGGCACAAGCAGCGGCTCGCTTTAGCGGTGAAGAGAAGGGCAACGTATACTCTCGTTTTACCAACCCAACGGTGCGTACTTTTGAAAATCGCCTTGCATTGATGGAAGGGGGAGAATCGTGTGTGGCAACCGCCTCAGGGATGGCCGCAATTTTAGCCACCTTTATGGCGCTGTTAAAGCAGGGAGATCACGTGGTCTCTTCGCAAAGTATTTTTGGCACCACCAAGGTGCTGTTTAATAAATACTTAGCAAAGTTTGGTATCGAGGTTACCTTTGTTTCTCAAACCGATTATTCGGAGTGGGAGCGTGCCATTCAGCCGAATACCAAGGCGCTGTTTTTAGAAACCCCCTCAAATCCATTGACAGAAATTGCCGATATGAGCGCCATCAGTGCACTGGCAAAAAAGAGTGACTGCTTATTCATTGTGGATAACTGCTTTTGTACCCCCATTTTGCAAAGACCATTAGAGCAAGGCGCGGACATTGTTATTCATTCAGCCACCAAATTTTTAGACGGTCAAGGTCGTGGCATTGGTGGAGCTGTTGTCGGCTCTGAAGCCGTTGTAGAGGAGCATGTAAGAGCCTTTATGCGTACTGCGGGGCCAAGCATGAGTCCGTTTAATGCATGGATATTTCTAAAAGGACTCGAAACACTTTCCATTCGAATGGCCGCGCATTGCCAAAGTGCTTTAGTATTGGCAACGTGGTTGTCTAAACACCCTGCGGTAGAGCAAGTGTTCTACCCTGGCTTAACCTCGCACCCTCAATACGAGCTGGCATGTAAGCAGCAATCCGCAGGGGGTGGTTTAGTAAGTTTTCGAGTCAAAGGTGGACAGGCAGAAGCGTGGTCAGTGATTGATCAAACTCAAATGTTATCAATTACAGCAAATTTGGGGGATGTAAAAACCAGTATTACGCACCCAGCCAGCACAAC
>JAMOLY010000032.1 GCA_027068835.1 Thiomicrorhabdus sp.
ACCACCTGCTTATCATCTTTGGCCACACCTCGACCATATTCATACATCCTACCAAGGCCGTATTGTGCATTTTCATAACCTTGATCTGCCGCCTTTTTAAACCAAAAGACCGCCCGCTTATCATCCTTGACTACACCTCGACCATTTGTATACATCCAACCGAGGTTGTATTGTGCATTTTCATAACCTTGCTCAGCCGCTTTTTTAAACCAAAAGAGCGCCTGCTTATCATTCTTAGCCACGCCTCGACCATTTACATACATCCTACCAAGATTAGTTTGTACAACGGCACTACCTTGCATTGCTACCTTTTGATACTCTTTAAACGCCGTAGTAAAGTCACCATTCTCATAAGCACTCAACCCCTTTTGATAGTCTGCTTGAGCAGAAGTATTTAAAGCAAGAAACAGGGCTGTAACAATCAATGTTTTTTTCATTTTTTTACCTAATGGATTTTGATTCAAAGTATAACGACCTCGTTTTTGGATTTTAATTCTACCCAAAAAAATGCAACCTAACTAAAAAGTAGTATAAAAAAAGAAAAAATACTTAAACTAACCCCTCACAAAACCCAATCAAACACCTGAGCAATGTGCAACGCATTACGCCCATCAAAATCTTGAATTTGATGGCGACAACTGGTTCCCGTTGCCACAATAACATCCTCAGATTTAGCTTTTTTTAGAGCGGGCAGTAAACGTTGATTGGCGATGGTTTTGGATAACTCATAATGTTTATAGCCAAAATCACCCGACATGCCACAGCAGCCTGTTTGGATCATTTCAACCTCTACACCTGGAATGAGTTGCAGAACTTTTTGAGTGTCTAATGGCTGTGCCAGTGCTTTTTGATGACAGTGTACGTGTAGCCATATTTTAGGATTGGATGACTGACTGACATAGGGGGGGAAAAAAAATTTGAACTTGGGTAATTTGTCCTGTTGTGACCACTCTAACAAACACTCTTCAAACGACAGGACAGGTTTAGGGCGTTTTAACCATAGGTAATCATGATATTGTGCTTCGTCTAAGCTTAATAGAGAGGCGAGTTCATCTCGCCAAATCAGCAACTCGGATGGTTCAATGCCGACAATGTAATCTTGCTCTGTTACAGCCTTTAGTTGAGCCATTATATCCAACAACACCACCTTAGCTTCTTTTAATAAACCTTGACTGATAAGCGCGCGCGGCGAGTGTGTGAAATAGATGGGCTTGACCTTTACCCCTAATTTTTGAAAACAACACAAAGTGGCTTTGGCAATATCTGGCTCTTGCTTTAAGCTAAACAGATCGCATAACACCCAAACGGTTCTACTGTTTAAAGGACTGTTTGAGTGTAAATCATGTGATTGCTCTGCCCACCACTTGGGTATATCCTCGCCCTGAACTTGCGGTAAAGTCCGACGGGTATCAATACCCAATAACCGTTTGGTCGCCCCCATATTTTGCAAGCGATTAAACAACGCTGGCCACTTGGCGCCTAAGGCCAGTATGGTGCCGTAATGCTTAACACTGAATTGTTTAAGCCAACCTTGTGCATCACGTGTTTGATACAACACTTCGGACTTCAATTTTGCCATATCCACACTGGCAGGACACTCTGTATGGCAGGCTTTACAGCCCAAACACAGGTCTAACGCCTGTTGCAATTCGTGATGAGACAACGCTTTAATAGGATCACTTTCGGTCAATGCGATGCGTAACAGATTGCTACGGCCTCGCGTGGAAAAGGCTTCGTCTCGTGTGGCTTGATAAGAGGGGCACATCACCCCTGCGCCTGCGGATTTTCGACACGCGCCAGCGCCGTTGCATTTTTCAACCGCATCCAGCAAACTGATATCGGCTTGCCAATCAAAGCCTGTTTTTAATGGCGTTTGCAACACTCGGTCGGCACGTAAATTTTCAGTAATTGGGCGGTGGCCAATAATCACCCCTGGATTGAATAAATTATGCGGATCAAAGGTATGCTTTAAAGCCACCAAATGCGCGTACACCTCCTCACCAAACTGCTCGGGCAAAAAGGGGGCACGAATGCGACCATCGCCATGCTCTCCCGACAAAGCCCCACGATAATGTTTAACTAACGTAGAGATGCGCGAACCAATCAACTGAAATAGCTCACGGCCTCTTTCGGTTGCCAAATCCAGCTCAGGTCGGACATGAATCAAGCCCACCGAGGCATGACCATAATAGACACAGCCTACTTTTAACTCGGCCATTAAGGCACGTACATCACGATAGTAATCCGCGACTCGATCCACCGGAATGGCGGCATCTTCCACCACGGCCACCGCTTTTTGGCGCGTGACCTTGCCCATTAACAAGCCCAAACCCGCTTTACGAATCGCCCATACTTTGGCCATATCGCCCCCAGAGACCACCGGTGCAGCATAGGCTTCTAAAGATGTTTTTGTGGATTCAGTTTTGGATGACAACACAAACTGCGTGATATCTTTGGCTCGTTGATTAAGTGCGTCTTGTGTGTCATCAAACAGCTCAATCACCAACACTGCCGCAGGGGAACCGTGTATCCAAAACCGGTTGGCCTGTTGCTGGCGGTTTCCTTGGGTACTGTCCAATGTAATTTGATCAATCAGCTCAATGGCTGCGGGGCTCTTTTTAGTACCCACTTGAGGGGTAGAAAATGTTAATAAGGCCGGTACTTGCTCCAAAGCCACTTCAACGGAATGGTAGTGCGCACATATTAATATTCGATGAGCAGGCGTTTTGACTAAATTTAACGTGGCACGTTTCACCACCGCCAAAGTGCCTTCACTGCCACAGATTAAGGGGGTTAAATTAAAGGGTTTGCCCGTTGGGTTAAAGGGTTGATGGTGGCGTAATAATTCATCCAGTGCATAACCCGTATTACGGCGTTTAATCGATTCGTGCGGAAAGGCATTTAAAAATTTCTCCCCCCCATCCTTCGCTTGTTGTTCAGTGAGTAAATTCACCACAAAACGATACAGTTCGCCTTCTAAGGTAGGGAGTGTGAGCTTTTGTTGCAACTCATCCTTTGAAAGGTCACCAAACGTTGCCTCTGAACCATCGGATAAAATCACCTCAACCGATTTAACGTGTTCACGCGTGGTGCCGTATAACACCGAATAAGAGCCGCATGAGTTGTTGCCAATCATGCCACCAATCATCGCACGGTTAGAGGTCGAGGTATCGGGCGCAAAACGCAAACCCTCCTGCGCGACAAACGCATTTAAGTCATCCTGAATCACCCCCGGCTCTACGACAATCTCTCGCTGTTCAGGGCGATAGTCGAGTATGTAATTGAGGTGTTTGGATACATCAATAATCACCCCTTCGCCAATCGCTTGACCACCTAAAGAGGTGCCACCAGCTCTTAGAGTTATGGAGCGTTTTTGTAATAACGTCTCTTTTACGGCAAACAACAAATCTGTTTGGGTTTGAGGTAAAATAATATCTTGAGCAATCAGTTCAAAAACAGAAGCATCGTTTAAAACAGGCAACGTTTTCCCTAAATAATTATGACTAAAATTCAATTAACACCTTCTATGTTTATTGCCC
>JAMOLY010000033.1 GCA_027068835.1 Thiomicrorhabdus sp.
TTCTCGATTTCTTCAAGAATTTTGGCTCTTTCTGCTTCAAGTTCAGAGATGGTAAGTGACATTTTCTTGCATAAACCTTGGGCTTAAAAATAGCATTTATTGTAAAATGCTTTAGACTAAAAAGATACCCCTCGAACGCCAATAGAAAATACATTTTTACTGGAGTCCGCACAAAAATTACTTTGGAGAAATTAAAATGCCTGATATTGAAATCGTAGGCTCTGCGTTACTACTTACCTTGGGTTTTGTAACGGTTGCTATTATTATCGTAGGGCTTGCCATGTGGGGGGTGTTTCGATTTTTTAAAAACACCGAAAATAAGCCGTAAAGCAAATCACTTTGCATAACCATCCAAACGCTTAAACCACCCCTTTAGCCAACGAGATTCGTTACGTTCTTTGGGGGCAAGCTCTGTTCGTTGCTGTAACTGCTTTTTGGCTGAAGCAATAAAAGCCATTAACATTTTATGATCATCCTCTTCAAATACAACATGTGGCATTCCCTCCAGTATGGAAATTAACCCCCATGACTGCCCTTGATATTGCTCTTTTAGATTATTCCCTAACCCTTTGAAATTAAAGTAATCCACTACGGAAAACAATCCTTTTTTAAAGGCCATCATATTATTTAAACGCTGGTTTAATCGCTCTAATCGTTTCGTGGAAAGCGATGCCGTTTCGTCTGCCCAACGCTGTTGAAATCCCTTAACGATAAAGCGAGCTTGATGCGTTTGTGTATTGAGCAACCACTGACGTAATGACTGCATATTATTGGAAGATTGTACGGCATCAAATTGCACTTTGGTTTGCCAAGGTGCATCAAATGCTTGATTAGAAGATTGAAGAGATTGTTTCCAAAGCTGTTGTAACCATATAGGGGGGGGGGATTTTTTTGAAACAAATGCAAACATAGCAGGAAATGTCTCTTGATAAGGGGGGGGGCTTTTTTTAGTACCCCCTTGAAGGGTAGAAATATTTGGAAACCAAATGAAATGTGCAATGCCAAATGAGGGAAAGTCCTCTCCTTTGCCCCAGTGCGTTAAATATTTGGGGTTAGAAGCGGCTTCATTTTGATAAATTTTTGCCCCTATCCAAGCATAGTCGGCCTCTGTTAACTGGGTTAATGCAGTCAATAATGGTTGCGAAGCATCTTGTGCCTTTGCAATACTAAAAGCCAATAAACAAATAAAAATAATATTTATTTTCAATAAGATACTAAGCTTATTCAAATTGACTCCTCAACACTAACACCCAATGCCCCGTTTTATCAGAGCCGACTCTATTGAGCAATCCTTGTTCTTGTAGTTGCTTTATCGCACGACTAATGGTGCGAAGGTCTTTACCGATCCACTGAGCCATCTCTTTACGAGTTATACTGGAACGTTGTGCCACCAAGGCCAATATTGCTTCTGTCGTTTTCATTCCCTTCAGGTTTACAGGGGCATTTACAGAGGCATTTACAAGGGCGTTTTTCTCTATCGTTTGTAAAATAGCATTCAACATAAACGTAATAAAGGGGGTGGCATTAGCCTCTTCATCCGCTTGCCCCAATGCCTGATAATAATCTTGCTGATGGTCGTGAATAATACTTTCCAGCGGTAAATATTGAAATACAGGCTTCCAGCGAGATAAAATCAATGTTTGCCATAAACGCCCCATTCGCCCATTGCCATCCATAAACGGATGAATAAACTCAAGCTCATAATGAAAGACCGAACTGGTAATTAATGGATGGTGCTCACTATTCTTTAGCCAAACCAATAAATCGGCAATCAGCCCTGATACTTTATGTGCGGATGGTGCAACATGAATTACTTTTTTACCCTGATGAATACCAACAGATTGGCTTCTAAATTTACCTGAATTTTTTAATACATCCCCCATCAATAAATCGTGTGTCTTGAGAAAATCCTCCACACAGGTCGCATCAAACTGATTTAATTGTTCATAGGCGCTAATCGCGCCTTGCACTTCAGCCAACTCAAGTACAGAACCTAAGACTCGTTTGCCATCCAGAATGGCAGAGACTTGCGATTCTGTTAAGGAGTTGCCTTCAATTCGCAATGTACCCGTAATTGTTTTAATTTGATTGGTTTTTCGAAGCTGTGGCGATAAAAAACGCTCTTTAACAGATAACTCCCCCACCTTTTCACTGATCAAGCTGACCTGATTTAAAATGGCTGGCGTAATATCAAAAGGTGGCTGATAGCTCATACCGATGCTTCCTTTACTTTCTTAGGTTTCTATATCTTATTATTTTTCACTAACTGCTCAAACTTTTGAAATAAAGTCTCTTGATCTTCTTCACGCTCGGGGTCGGTAATAATGCAGTCTAGCGGACACACACTGATGCAGGTGGGTTCATCATAAAACCCCACGCACTCCGTGCATAAATCAGGGTTAATTTCATAGATTTTATCCCCCATATAAATCGCTTTATTGGGGCATTCAGGCTCGCACATGTCACAATTAATGCACCCTTTAATAATTTTTAAGGCCATACAATACGACTACCTGTTTGCCTGAACGGCACTTCGATTTTTGGCGTCTTTTGCATCTTGTTGTTGCTTGGTTTTTTTCGCAGCAGAATCACGTGTTACATCGCCGCCCCACGCTTCGTTTCGCATAATCAAACCAAATTTAAGCACGTTTTCAGACAAGCCTTTAAACGGGTTTGGAATGCGTACAATCCAACCGGAACCTAATGCACACTCTACCGACTCATCATGCTGGGTTCTCAGCTCAGATAAGACCATGCTCACATTGCTTGCGGGGGTCATAATTTCTAATGAATCGCCCACGCAAAATTTATTTTTAACATTCACTTCTAAATAGCTCGCACCACCTTGTTCGCCAACGGCAATCACTTCACCCACAAAACGTTGGCGCTCTGACTTAGACACACCGTACTCATAATTTTGATACTCCGAATGCACATGGCGGCGCAAAAATCCTTCGGTATAGCCTCGACTGGCAAGGCTCTCTAAATCCAACAGTAAGTTGCGATCAAATGGTTTGCCTGCCAAGGCATCATCAATGGCTTTGCGATACACTTGTGCGGTTCTGGCTACATAAAAATGCGACTTGGTGCGCCCTTCAATTTTGAGCGAATGCACCCCCGTTTCAACCATTTCGGGAATCAGCTCCACCGCGCGTAAATCTTTGGAGTTCATGATGTAAGTGCCGTGTTCGTCTTCAAACGCAGGCATGAATTCGCCTGGGCGTCCTTGCTCTTCCAGCAGCATCATTCGCTCGGTGGTTTTTCCTTCTCCCAAAGTAGGCTCAGGCATTGTTTGTGTTAAATCAGTAATGTTTACTTCATGCTTTGTCACAGCTTTTATTACACCCACCGCATCGCCCGTTATATCTTCTTTAGCTTCGTAGGTGTTGTAGTTCCAGCGACAAGCATTGGTGCAAGTACCTTGGTTAGCATCACGTTTATTAATGTAGCCTGAGAGTAAGCAGCGTCCAGAATAGGCAATACACAGCGCACCATGCACAAACACTTCCAGCTCCATCTCGGGGACTTTTT